>JAPPIY010000036.1:0-1343 GCA_026914095.1 Oligoflexia bacterium | reverse complement strand
ACATAAAAAGGCGCTTCATGGGCTTGTTCTTCAAACTTGTTTTTTATATCTTTTATAACATCTGAACACTTATTTTTGCCATGAAGAGTCTCATAAGAGTTTGCTTTAAAATCAGGCAGAAAAAAGCACTGTAAAAACTGTGTTTTAAAGGAGTTTATTGAATTTGGAGGCTCCTTTCGACAGCTATCATTGCATTGATTGACAGCTGTGTTACATTTTGTCAGGGCTTGATGCGCTCTGGCCAGCCGGTTTGGCTCGCAAACCGCCGGTGATTTTTGCCTAATAAGATTGAGTATCTGCTGAAATTCGGTGTCTTGCGCTCCTCCTTCCCCAAAGCACTTTTTATAAGCTGTGTCTCTGGCTTGACTGCATTGATAAAAGGGGTTGTTGGGATTTTTTTCTGGGTCAGGGGGGTTGAGGCGATTTTGTATATCTTTGATACAGGTATTGTTTGAACGGGGATCTTGTTGGTTGGCGCAACGATTGGGAAGAGAGATAAAATCTTGAACCCTCTTACTTTTTGTGGATTTTTCAAGCTTTTCTCTTAATGTATAACAGCTTTCGCCATTTACTTTTTTTTCAAAAACATGTTTTAGCGTAGAATATTTTTTATCTTCTTGTGTACTATAGGGATCATAAGGAGCCTGTACTTTATCAGGATTAAATAAATTTTGAAGAAAAAATATTCCATTTGGCATGACACAATTTTCTTCCAACATTAAATAATTACTTATGTTGTCTTTTACTTCTTTTAAGGGTTGTCCTTCTAGGATTTTAACGATCTTAGGAAAAGTGGGGCGACTGAATGGAATGATATATATACTCTTCGACCATGTGAAACCTTTATTAGCGTAAGATTTATTTAGAGGCTCAACAAATGATTGATATAATTTTAAATATTTATCATAAATATGATTAACACATTCTGCAATAGCGCCTTCAATTTCATTTGGAAAATTTGATGAAGGTTGATTCTTATGATTGTTGACGTAGTGAATAAATGTTTTTCTATGATTTGAAAATGTAGTATACTGACTACTACATTCTTCATTAAAAACTTTGTTCACTGGATTAAATGTACCCGTGCTGTAATAAGAATGACCGAAATCTCCAGACTGTTTTATAAACCCAGCCTTCACCAGATTATCTCTTAGTTGTTGTAATTTTTCAGGCATTTCTAAGACTTCATAAGCAGGGTTATTTGTGCCTTTCGAATTTTCATCTTCAAAACCATAGCATATAGAATTAAAGACACAAGATAAGAGGATCAATATTTTCAATTTAAAGAGAGAAGGGGATTTCATTTTTTTCATAGCTTTCCTGTTCAATTGGTTGTTCAGAGT
>JAPPIY010000258.1 GCA_026914095.1 Oligoflexia bacterium | reverse complement strand
GAGTTTAAACAATGAATAACTTCACAAAGTGTCCTCTAAATTTGGGGAAGTCCAATAAAAAGTCTTCTTTACAGGAATCGCCAGATATTCTTTTTCTTATAGGTTTTATATCAGTCCAGTAATCTTCAAGCTGTCTGCCGTGATATTTGCTTATAAAAACTTGATCTAAGTTTTCAGGAACTCTGCCTTGTTTTTTTCTGCTTTCAAATTCTTTTGGTCTTTTGTCTTTCAAATTCCTATATGTTATTTCATTATTTTTATTAAAGACAGTTGAAAAGCGATCAAGTGTAGTTTCAGATAAAACATCTCTGGCAATTTTGTTTGTTTTATAATTTTTTGTTCTTGAATACCATAAAATAGTGTCGAGTTTTCTTTTATAGTAGTCAGTATTTCTGCCACCGCCCACACTTTATAGCACCACACTATTTCATTAACAAAGTTAGTTTTATTTAAAGCAGGATTTTTAATTTCAAATATCTTGTCTAGTTCAATCTTCACATAATGAGCCATACGCCAATCAAGATGCACGCATAAAACCCCAGTAGGCTTTAATAGCCTCCAGCACTCTCTAAGTCTAGGGACAAGGAAGTTAAGATAGCCATTCACGCCACCACCAAAAATATCATAAAATTGTAGGTCTTGGACTTTATTATTCCAAGCTTTAGAAGATCAAAGGCTTTGAGTGCCAAACGGAGGGTCTATGTATATAAGGTCAATAAAAGCTTCTGGGAAGCTTCTCATAAAAGAGAGATTATCGCCTTGATAGATGCGGTTCAATTCAATATTTTTCACACACTGTTAATCGGCTTTAGGATTAAGCGGCTTTAAACTTCTGATTAAAACTAGACTTTAGAAGTTCAAGATTAAGCTGAAGTCTGTCATTAGACCTGTTAAAGCTCCAAGACTTTCTATTCATACGGCTAAGTCTGTTTCTTACTAAAGCACAAGTAAAGTTTAAGTGAGATAGATAAGGATCAGTTTCTATTCCTTTCATATTTACATAATCAGTTTGAGGATAAAACTCTTCTATTAAAGGAATATACTTTTTATCGTCATCACAATAAAAGATAGTCCTGTCTGAAACAAAGGTCTTAATATCTTCAAGCATTTGTCTTAAAATCCTGTCTCTATTAACTCCACTCCTTAAGGATAAGATTTGACCATACCCATTTACTGCTAAAGCAATGTATAACTTACATTCCCTTCTCTCAATCCAAGTGTGCATCTCATCTATTTGAATTATACGACACTTAGTTTTGTTTTTTAATAACTTTTTTCTATTATGACTCTTTGTTATTTGAGAGTATTTAATGAATTTCTTAATTGCAGTGGTATAACCACACTTGGCTAATCTAGCCGTCCCTCTTAGAGTCATGCCCTCTAAGTAAGACTCTAAAATCTTTTTATTTATTTCGGGCTTCTTTTCTCTGTATTCTGGCAGGAAGTTTCTGCGAGTAAATGTCTTAGTTGCAATTATTACATTTAAACCTCTGTATCTTTTTACTCTGCTTTCTTGTCTTGACCTTGCCAAATTTCTTGATATTATCGCTTTGGCAGTGTGGGCAGTTAGGGTTTTTCATAAGTCCTCCTTTGTCTCTATAAGACTTATAGGCAGGACTTAAAACTAGCTTTAATTTATTTTCACAGAAAAAAGCCTTTGTTTATAAGGCTTTCAAAGGATTATTAAAGAAATTAGCTATAGTTTAGTTAGCCACCTAGCAAACTTTTGAATATTAAACTAAAAATTAAAGTTTTTGGCCAAAAAAGCCGATATTTTAACTGTGAAGTTTTTTTATGGCCTTGTTTTTACTTTTTTGACAGCTTGCTCTGTTTATGGGCCGCCTAATTCAAATCCTTGGAATGTGCAGAATCAAGGGTCTCAATTCCCTAATCCAAATGATCCTTACAATCAGAACAACCAAAATAATTTGAATGATCCTTACAACCAGAACAACCAAAATAATCCGAATGATCCTCGCAATCAGAACAACCAAAATAATCCGAATGATCCTCGCAATCAGAACAACCAAAATAATATCTTTAATCCCTCTCCTCCTCCCAATCCTTTTCCAGAGGTTCCAGGAGCGAGTCGCGCCAATGATTTGCCTTATGAGCTTATGCCAGATACTATCTCAGCTTTAACTTGCGAACAGTCTCTTAGTTTTGATCAAAGAAGATATTACACTTTCTCTGTAGGCTCTTATCGCCAGCCTTATGGAGGTTTAAGGCTCTCAAAAGATTTTATTGAAAATAATAGAATAGAAAGAGACACTCCTTATCAAAAAGTCCGGCAGATTTTAGAATCCAGCCCCTTAAAAAGAGCTATGGCTCAGCTGTCTGTAAGAAGTGAGCATAATATCGGCACCATTTATTCTGACAGCAACAAACCGATTATAGATTATTTCCCTCGTCTTGATAATCCGGAAAGTTTGCATAAATTAAGCCGGCAGGAAGTCAGCTGGTCCACTCGCAGTTCCAGCGCCAGCTCCGTTTATAATAGCGGAAAATTCCAGGCTTTTTTACCTATCCGAGGTAATTCATTTGTCCATATTGCCAATGGTTTAGAGGAAAATACAATTGGGGACTCTCTTATCACCCTTGTTTACAGTCTTGGAAATCATAACCCTATTTATAGTCCTGATAAAAGAGCTTATGGGAGAAGTTATAAGTTAAGTTTTAGGGACTCTCATAAAGCAGACTATTTAACAGGAATCCATGAAGAAAACTTAGAATCCTCAAGAAGAGAGGGAAAGTGGGAGTGTCCTGTTCGTTTTATGATTCACAGGGCTGTTAGAGAGGATCAAAGTCTTTTTAATAAATATCAAGAGCGATACACAGGGAGCATCCCCGACAACTTGCTAAAAGAAGGTTTTTGTTATACGGGAAGCCCTCGTCTTTCTTCGTTGGAGCAGAGATTTTTTCTGGAAGAGTTTGGGAGCAGTGATCCCAGAAAACTGCCTTTTTGGCTGGGAACCACTTTGATTTGGAGAAAAGACGGCGATTCAGAACAGGCTTACAGCACAAAATACCCCTGCCTTGTTCCTAAAACAGGAAGTTGTTATCCCACACAAGGATTTTACAGGATTGAGTTTGATCCAAAAGAAGAATGCAGTGACAGAGTGTTTAGGCTAGCCGGCAGATATGGTCAAGACCCGAAGGAGAGGGATTTTTACAAAGTCTGTCCGGCCTTTTTATCCGTCTGTTACCGAACAGGAGATTGATTTCAGATTGATTCTGTGTCGCTTTTCCGGCTTTTAAAGCTTTCGGACTTTGTCATTCATGAACTTTATTGTTCACAGACTTCATCATTCCCGCGAAAGCGGGAATCTATTTCAATCAGCAGGTTTTGGAAGTGAGAAGATTCCCGATTTTGCGGGAATGACAGTTAAGATCCTATTTGAAATTTCAGGGTTGCGTATTCTTCAAAAAATTACAAAAAAATTTGGAAACCTTTAAAAAAATATAAGATTTTGACAAAGAAGGCTTCTTTAAATACAATTATTTTTTTAAAACAAAGGTTGAAAGTTTGAATTTCTTATCTCTTTTTTTAAGATCTTTAAAAAAGCTGTCAAAAAGCATAGCTTGTTTTTTGTTTTGTTTAACAGCCACAGCAGAAGACCTGTCTCATCCTTTTTTTCTCTCACAAGGAGGCTCCGGGGGAGCTAGTTTAAGAGAGGATATGTCTTATTTATTAAACCCCGCTCTTTTGGGCTTTCACAGAAAAACAAAGGGAGCTGTTTCTTACTCTTTTAAACAAAAGCAACAGACCGCAACAGCCAGTTTTTTGGATTTAAAAACAAAACTGCCTATGGCTGTTACTTATCAAAGAGCTTGGTCTCAATCTTTTAGACAAAGTGAAAAGGACGAGCTTTTTATTCATTCCGGCTTTAGGGTCTCTCCCTATTTATCTTTAGGGCTTAGCGTTCAAAGAGAATTAAAACTGTCTCATTGGAACTTTAATTTAGCTGGCGCTTTGAGATTAAGCTCTGATTTGGGACTAGCTGTTTTTTTAGATAAAGTCCTTGAAGAGGAAAAGAGGAATCAAAAAATTTTAACCGTTGCTTTGTATCATCGCTGGAAGAGCTTTTTTTCCACTCAGTTTGATTTTTCAAGAACCACTCAAAAAAAGTGGATTTTAAGAGGAGGCTTGAGAAGTCTTTTTCATCCCTTTTTTTCTTTACAGCTGGGGGGGCGGGCTTATTTTGAAGACGAAACCGCTTTTAACAAAATAGAACAGGGATTTCTTTCAGGAGGGGTGAGTTTTCACAGCCCAAGACTGTTATTAGAATATGGAATTGAAACCAACCAAAAAATCTATCAACACAGCATAACTTTATTATTGAGAATTTAGAAGAATTTGCAAAATTAAGTGAAATCAGGTATATATGTCGGTTTCAGCTGGATTCCCGCTTTCGCGGGAATGACAAAGGCAACCTGAAATTTCAAACAAGATCGATATATAGTGCTCCTATTTGAGTTTTCCTCCCTTGTGTCACTCCTGCGAAAGCAGGAGTCTAGTTGCAACCTGAAATTTCAAACAAGATCAGTATATAATTCCCGTGAATCCAAAAACAGAGAGATGAAAAGTTTGAAACGAGTTCGGCCCTCGTTTCCACGAGGGCAGGCTTTGACCACTAGGCTACCAAAGATCGCTTTGTGGCAAAAAACCTATCTGAGATTCATCTCTTTGTTTTTGGGTTTTTAGTTAATTGTAAATTTATCTCTGCCCTTTTTTTCCGGGTTGAATCCATGGCTTGTAGCTATCTTTATCAGGCTCTAACCAATTTTGAACAATTCTTTGGCTTTCCGCTTCTGACATATCATGGGCCGACTCATAAGTGTATTCCCTCTCACAGCAAAATTCAGACTTGTTTTTATCAAAAGAATAAAAGGCTTCTGTGTCTTCATCTGAAATTAAGCTCAATGTTATTCCTTTAAATTGAGCTTTTTCGTTACCGCCAAAAGAAAACTTAAAGTTGATTTTAGCGCCGCTTAATTCCTCTAAAATACTGTCAGCTGGCACTTGAAAATAAACTGAAAGGAAAACAAAGACTAAAAATTTAAAATATTTCATAGTTATTATGCGCCAATAAAAATTATAAAATCACCATTTCTTCCGCTACAGGAGCTAATGCGCTTAAAAAGCTGTTAAAGACAGAAGTGACTTGAGCAACCACTGTAGGCCCCTGCTTAAGCCCTTTCAACTGCCCGACCTCTCCTTTACTATTATAGACAATGCGAAGAGCGCCAACCCCCTCTCTTATAATTAACTCTGGTTTGTTAAAAGTAGGATGCCATTTCAGCCGGATTTTTTTTCGGGACTGATCTTCCATAAGATTCATCTGCCCTTTAGAATTGTGTCCAATTTTAATCCACTCATCCTCTGACTTTTTGGCCAGAAAGAGCTGGCATTTTTTGTCAAAGTGAAAATGGATGCTTTCCTTGCGTATGATTTTTTTCTTGCTGTTGGGATTAGGGTTTTTATAAGCCACTGTGACAAGCTCCGGTTTGCGGCATTTTTGGTTGTATTTGCTATACTTAACATTTTGGTAGGGGTTGTCTTTCTCTTTTAAAAAGCCATTGCCATAGTAGTTTCTTTTTGTTCTGACCCCATTTTTGAAGAACGAAACAGGCGTTCCAAAAACAGGATGATAGGTCACATCTGTTTTAATTCTGCCATTGATTCTCGCTCGGGCCCGGTGGAGATATTTCCCTCCTCCTTTGTTGGTTTTGTGCCAAAACTCATATTTGCTTTTATTTACAATTCTTCTCCTGCATATTTTTTCTACTGTTGAAAAATAATGATCAGGGTTTTTGTGATTCACTCCATAATCATATTTTTCATTGCAGTTTCTTCTGTCTTTAAAACCAATCACCCAATCTTTTTTTAAGTTGTAAGTCAGCTCTTCTGTTGTTTTATCAGGGTAGGTGTTTTTTCTTAAGTTGTGTAGCTTATCATAACTGTGCAGGAAAGTTCCTTCGCTGTTGACCACTTTTACCAAGTCTTGGCCTTTGTGCTTGTATTTAGCCACTGTTTTTTTATTGTAAGTGGCTTTTTCAGCCTTTCCTGTTTGGCTGTCCAAAGCTAAAATCAATCGATGTCCTCTGTCATTCATAATTTGAACTTGTTTTGGACTCCATGAAATTTCAATTTTGCCGTTTTTATTGGAGAATTGAATCAAGCGTCCTTTTTTATCAAAATTTTCTTTTAAGCCATTGGGCAAGTAGCGGGTATAGCCCCGCGAGGTGAATACCACATACTCCTTCACACGGCCTTGGGCATAATATTTTAAGCCTTTTTCCGCCTGACCCGTTATCTCTAAAGCGGATAAAAAATTGGCCCTTAAATTTTGACTTTTTAGAAGATCGCTTTTTAGCTTTTTAAACGCTTTTTCTGACATCTTTACTTTTTTTACTTTTAATTTTTTTAAAATGATATTCACATAAGCCTTGACATCAGGGGTTTTTCCTTTGGGTTGATATAAAACTTCCATTCCCCCTCCGCATTCTACGACTTTAATCATGCCGTCAGGGAGAACTGTTAGACGAGTTTCCAAGTTAGAGCACCAGCCGAATCCAAATAAGCCATTGTAAAGGGAGCGGCTGTTATAAGTTCTTTTAATTTCTAAAGGATAATTCAAATCCTTTGTTTTGAAATCAGTAAAAGTTTTTGAATAACCAGCGCTTCTTGTATCTACAATTGCTAAGGAGCCTAAAGGCAGAATAAATAACAAACACAGCAGTAGATTTTTCATAAATTTCTCCTTTAATTATATAACAACAGACTTTATTGTAACTGAAATATAAAATATTGTGAAGACTAAACTTTAATTTGCACCATTTTTTTCATTAAAAAGTAGCCTATTAAAACCAAAACCAACACAACGGCTAAACAAGCCCAGCCTAAAGGCTTGAAAATAAGCGGGGAAATGTAATTTCTGTCCATAACAAAAAAGATGCCAATAAGAATAAAAGGCAAAGCGGAGATGATTTTTGCCTGCATCATGCCTTGAGCCGTCAAGGCTTTAATTTTTTTCTCCATTTTCTGTTTTTCCCTTACAGTTTCCGCCATGACAAAAAAAGTCTCCGCTAAGTTTCCTCCTGTTTCTTTTAAGATATTGACTGTGCTGACAAGCATGTCTATTTCTGGTTTTTCTATTCTTTGCGCCATTTCCTCTAAAGATTCTTCTAAATTTTGCCCCAGTTTCATTTTATTTAAGACTAAAGAAAACTCTTTAGCTAAAGCTCCCGGATAGTTTTTAATCACCCGCTCCATAGCTTGTCCTAAACTCAAACCGACTTTCAAGCTGTTGCACATAATAGTTAAGCCTTCCACCATCTGATTAACCACCCGGTTGCAATGTTTAGCCCATAAGCTTTGAAACAATTTTTTTAAGAGCCACCAGCTGGCTATAAATACAGCTGTAGAGGCTATAAGGCTGATAAGAACATTTGGCCATAAGGCCAGAAACACGACTAAACTTAATCCCAGAGTAAAAAGCCAGCCGTTTCTTTTGATCTTTTTTTTATCTTGAGTGATTAAAAGCTTATCTATAATTTCTAAAATTTCTTTTTGCGAGCCTAAGCTTTTTTCAGAGAGAAACTTTAACCATTTTTCTGAATTGAGATAGAAAACAACAGTTACTATTAAGCCAACTGTAAAGCATAAAATCCAAGTGTTGTTAAAAAGGCTCATACAACATCCTTCTTAATAATTTTATGGCTTATTTTTTGATTGGAGTTTTGAGACGCGCTCACTCCCGCTGAGGGAATAGGCCGCTTAATGCCGGCTTTTAAAGTTAAAGAGGGTTTTTTAATTTCTTTTGAATCTTTTGTCATAAATAAATCACGGGGAATTTTAATGCCTTTTCTTTCAAACTTTTCAATACAAGTGGGAATGATGCCAGAGGCTTGAAACTGTCCGACAATTTTCCCTGATTTTGTAAAACCCTCTTCTTTAAAGCGAAACACCTCCTGCAAAGTGACAACATCCCCCTGCATGCCCACGACTTCTGTGATGCTTTTTACTTTTCTGCTTCCATCACTCAATCTGCCAATTTGGATGATCATATCCACAGCTCCGGCGATCTGCTCTCTAATGGCTTTGGCCGGCAGTTCCATTCCCGCCATCATACAAAGGGTTTCCAGCCTTGCGACAGCTTCTCTAGGGTTATTGGCGTGAACTGTGGTTAAAGAGCCATCGTGGCCGGTGTTCATAGCGGAAAGCATGTCTAAAGCCGCGCCATCCCGGCACTCTCCCACAACAATTCTGTCAGGACGCATTCTGAGAGAATTTTTAATCAAATCCCGAATGCTGACCTCTCCCTCCCCCTCTATATTGGCCGGCCTTGTCTCTAAACGAACCACATGGATTTGTTTCAACTGAAGCTCTGCCGCATCTTCCACAGTGATGATTCTTTCTCCTTCGGGAATGAACCCAGAAAGCACATTTAAAAAAGTGGTTTTACCAGAGCCTGTTCCCCCTGAAATGACAATATTTAAGCCTTGCTCCACACAGATTTTTAAAAAGCCCGCCATTTCGTCTGTCAAAGAGTTAAATCGGGAAATAAGGTCCTTCATAACAATTCTGTCTGTTGGAAACTTGCGAATGGTGATAGAGGGGCCATCCATAGCCAAAGGCTCAATCACCGCATTCACTCGGCTTCCGTCTGCTAAGCGGGCATCCACATAAGGGGTTTTTTCGTCAATGCGCCGGCCTAAAGGAGTGACAATTCTTTCAATAATATTTCTTAAATGCCTGTTGGAAGTGACTTTAAACTCACTGAGCTGGAGTTTCCCCCCTTTTTCACAAAAGATTTGATTACAGCCATTCACCATAATTTCAGAAACCGAAGTGTCCGCCAGCAGTTGCTCTAAAACCCCCAGTCCTAAAGCTTCATCTAAGACATGTTTGATGACTCGATTGCGCTCTTCCCTAGAGAAATTTTGTCCTCTGAGATCAACCAGACGGGCAATTGTGGTTTGCGTTTTTTGTCTTAGCTCCGTTTTAGCGGCTGGATCTGTGGCCTTAGTTAAATCTTTTTTTAAGTCCATTTCTTTTATCAGCTCGGAGTGAATTTGCAGTTTAAACAAAGTGAGAGGATCTAGCTTTTCTTTTCGCGGGTTGGGACTTTGAGGGAGGGCTTTTTTGTTGGACTCAAGAGCTTGCGCTTGGACAGGCGCTTTTTTTCTCCCTGTCGTTTTTCCTCTTTTAAGAAGTCCTGTGTTTAATTTTCTGATGATATCATAACAGTTTTTTGACCAAGAGGATTGAGGATAAGACAGCAAAAAAGGCTTGGAGCTGTGCAGGCTTTCTGATAAAGCAGGCTCTTCAGGCAAGGAGACTAGAATAGGCCGATTGAGACTCTTGCTGATTAAATGAGAGTTTAAGCCTCTGCGATTGTCTTTATTAAGGACAAGATAGAAGAGAGAGGAAGGCAGGTAAGACAATTCAGCTAAAAGTTTTTTGCTTTGATTCACAGCTAAAATTTCTGGCGCGGTTACTATTAAAACGGAGCTTGCGAAATTTAAAATTTCCTGTTGAATAGGGCCTATATCACAGCCCAGATCCACAATAATATAATTAAAAAATTGAGAGAGATGAAACATTTGTTTTTTGAGCATTTGCAGATCACAAGTGAGTTTTTGATCCAGACTTAAAACCGCGCTTAAATAAGCCAGCCCCGTGGGGTGATAGGCTAGAATATTTTTTAAGCTCTGTTGGTTAAGAGCTTGTTTATAGACGCTAAACTGCTCGACATTGTAGCGGGAGCGAAGGCCTAAAATGACATTTTGATCCCCACAGGATTTGCTGTCCAAATCCATCAGCAAAGTGGGGATTTTAAATTCTTTTTGAGTGGCTAGACTTAGGTTGGCGGAGACCATGCTTTTTCCCACACCGCCTTTTCCTCCCGTAAGAGCAATCACATGGCATTTTTCGGACAAACTCATTATTCCTCCAGCCTGAATTTTTCTTTGATTCGCTCCACTCCCACACTGGCGGAGCTTTTAATAATAGGGGTGATAAAAACAACAAACTGTGTTTTTTTTGTGTCGTAGTTTTTTGAGGAGTGCAAATTTAAAAGAGGAGTTCCGCTCGCTGGGCTGGGGTCATCATTGTATTTTCTCACTAGAAAAGAGCTGGTTAATCCTCCAATAGCCGCGCTGGAGCCATCTCGGACATTGATGGAGGTGTTAATATTTCTTGTATTCGTCCCTTTGTCAGCCGGTGAAGAGACTTGGATTTGCACTTTCAATTGTATCATATTTTCTCTAGGGCCTATGATTTTAGGTATCACTGTTGTATTGACTTGGCCGCTGACTCCTCCAGAGATAATGACTCCATCAGAGTTTGTCTGTTGAGGCACCTCTGTCGTGGTGCTGATAGAGCCAGTTTGTTTATTTTCCACTAGGATACTGGAGTTGTGAAGAACCCGCGCAAAATTAAAGCTTTTGGCCCAATTGAGCTTAGGAAAAAAGTTAGCGACTGTCGCTGTTATAACAGCCGTGACGCCTGAAGGGATGCGAGGATCATTTCCTAAAGAGGCATTGACTTGAGTTCCCTGATCTCCAATAGCGGGAGTCCATTGAAACAGAAAGCCTTTGTTAAAGCTTTTGCTCATTTCCACAAAATGCACAACAATTTGTATGAGTTTTTCAATTTCATTTTTTTTATCTTTCTCTTTCTTTTCTTTGTTGGCTGAAGCGCAGGGGACTTTGATGTCATCTTTAATCAATTTTACACCTTGTCTTCTTTGAGCGCCTTTCCCTACCGAAGTCACTTCAAACTGAGTGTAAAGCTCAGCGATGTTAATAGCCCTTATTTTTTCATCTATGCTGTTCACACAGCCTTCCAAAAGAAAACGATTGTAAGCGTAGCGGACAATCAGTTCAGGGTAGCCAATTTCATTTTCAATTAGCTCAGCCACTTTTTTTTGGGCCATAGGGCTGTAAGTGACAAAAGATCGGACCAATCGCTGATCATAATCGGATACAATTTTATTGATCCGATCCATTTCATTGGGCAACATCACCTGCCCGTCAATAATGACTTTTTTGTTGTAAATTTTAATATTGATTCCATCAACGGCGATTAACAGGTCTCTTAACTCTGCCGCAATTTTGTGAAGGTTGTCTTTTTGGATGCTGATGCTGATTCGCTTTAAAATTTCATTTTTCTCATTCTTTATTATCATAAGAGCCGAGCCAGTTCGTGTGGGAGTGAAAAAAATGTCGTTTCTGTCTTTTCTATGGATGGCTTTCGTATAGGATTTATAGTTTCCTCTCAGCTTTAAAATTTGATCACTGAAATCATCAGGGAGCTTGTAGCTTATCGGCAGGCCTCTATGCATGTAAATATAGTCCATGTCCTCAATCACTTTTTTAGCCTCTGTAAGAGGCGCCCAAAAACTGAAAATGAGGATAAGCTTTAAAATAAATTGGCTTTGTTTCATTAATGATTTAACGGGTTAAGGTTGGCCGTCTTTGCGCTGGCGCTCTATTGATTCCCCCTCCTAACACATCAGATAACTCTGTCTGTCTTAAATTTGAAATAAACTCATTATCAGAAGGGTGGCGAAGAGTGAAAAAAATGCTTTGAGGATCTGTGGACAGAAGGTAAGTGATTTTTTGGGCGTCAGAAGGGCTGGCTTCAATAGTGATGGTGTCAAAGTCGGTTTCTTTTCTAAGATTTTTAATATAAACCTCCCCTCCAATCTCTTCTTGAATTCGGGGAAGCTCGCTGACAACTCTCATTCCAGTCGCTAATATCACGATATCTTGAAGCAGGGTTTTAATATATCTTTTTTGGCTGGATCCCATGTTCAAATCTATGGCGACTAACATATCCACCCTGTCCCCGGGTTTTAAAAGATGAGAAACCGCTCTGGTTTTAGTGATGGGAATGGATAAAGCTCTTTTGCCGGGGGAGACTTGAAGGGATAGGCCGGTTTCAGGTCCAGGCAAAATCACTTTATTGGTTAAGATCTGCTCTCCTTTGTTAATGGGAGCGAGAGCCACTAAGCCCACCACATCTTCTATTTGCCGGGCATAGCCGGGTTGGACAAACTTTTCAGGAATTTCCACCAGCTCCACCATGTTTTCTTGAACGGTTTGCATCTCATAGATAACCTGCTTGGCAACAACAACGGAAGTTTGTTTCCCAAAAATTTTTGAAATTTCTTTTGTTTTTTCTTGAGTGTAGCTGAAAATTAAAAAAGCGGAAAATATCCCAGCAAAGATAGAAATCCATAAGCTTACAGTTTCTTTTTTATTCATAATGACTCCTTAAAGTTTAAAAGAGATAAAAAACCTCTGCTTTATTTATCGGTAAAATTGGCTTTTGAGTTAAAAAAAACTAGTGAAAATTTAAGAAGGAAAAATGGCTCTTTAGATACAGGCTAAGGTCTTGTTTTTCAGACTTCATCTGAATTGAAAATTGAGACTTTAATCCCCGCAGTTGAAATCAATGCAGATGCCATAGCCTGTTTTAAGCCAGATGGGATTCCTTTGAGGCGATCCTGAGCCGGGATCGCCTGTAATGCGGAGGCTGTCCTTATCAAATAAACTGAGAGATTTTTTTTCAGAAATTATATAAGGACTTGCTGAGGCTTGAAGCTCAACTATGGCAAAAAACCGTTTTCCGTCTTTTTCATAGTAGCTTTTCTTGTCTCCAGGCTCTATAATATCCCTGTGGTAGATAAAATGAGTCCGGTTGTTGATCACTTCAAAAGCATAGTGGCGGGCTGAAATGGACTGTAAAATCCCGCTATGGATGCTGATCCATAGGCCAAAAGTGAGGCCGAATAAAATAACAAAGATAGACAGCAAGGGGAGCATTTCCACCATGGCGACACCTCTTTGATCTCTTAAAAACCCTTGTTTTTTCATTGTGTGTATTTTAACTGATTTTCTAGCAACCGTTGTCTCCTTCTGATTTTTCTGGCTCCTTTATATCAGGGCAATCACTGTTATTGCACAGCTGTTCAATCTTTTTCACCCTTTCTTCATGAAATTCAACACATTCCGCTTGAGAAGGCTCCCGGCCTAAAAAGGAGCTGACACGAACAGGCTTATTGATTTGATCGCTGTCACTTTCTATTAAAAAAGGAATTTTCAGATTGAGCGCGAGAGTTTGAAACCTTGTATTGATGCCATAGAATCTCTTTCGGTAAGCATTAGATTCAGGATAGTCTTCCTGTATGGAATATTGTTGTTCATCATCAGCAAGAGCGGGTTGAATATAAAACCAGTCTCCTGTATTTCCCGTGTGGGCGGAGGATTTAAAGAACTGGCCTCTCAGTTTTGCATAGTGACTGACAGCTGAGTCTAACTGAGCTTGTCCCTTCTCTCCGCCCAGAGAGAGCTTTCTCGCGCTGGAATAAGTCATGTATTGAGTGACTGTGACATGGGCCAGGGTCATAGCCAGCATTAAAAAAGCTAAAGTGAAAAATAAAACGATCACTAGAACCAAAAGAAAAGGAATGGTTATAATTCCTTGATTGTTTTTTTTCCGCTTTTTCATCTAAAAACCACTTTGTTAAAGTTATTTTGGGCCTTTTCCGTCGGGGACGTAATGCCTGTCATGGTGATTGGGGTGGCGTTTGCGGCTTTCATAGCCTTGAGGGTCATTAGGTTGCCAATTTCCATTTTCCACTATGTCCTTGAAAATTTGACCGGGTATTTCTTGAAAATTTTTTAAGCTTTCATTGTCTCTTAAAGTGACCGCCGCAATATGAAAGAGCGCGATTAAAGCGACAGCCAGTAAAAGATATTCTACTGTAACCTGTCCTCTGTTGTTTTTTAAAAACTTCATTTTTTCATTATGTTAGATAATTATCCAAATTTGTTTTTTTCTCACCATTTTTTTTCATTCCCGCATAAGCGAGGATCTTCATTCCATAATTGAGCCTTAAAAAATAGCCTTCCTTATAATAACACAATTCAAAAATTTTATAAACTGAAACTTTAGGAATTGTATCCTTGACTTCTCAAAAAATTTTATTTTTATCTTTAATTATTGGAAAACGCTCTATTTTTTTTTTACAGAAACCTTCATTTTCAAGCAAATTTTTGATGAACAAAAGCAGGTTCTAAGAACAGGGTAAAAAGCTAAAGTTTCTTTTAAAAAATCATAAGTTTTGATAGTTAATCGGCGCTAAAAAAGTTGGTTTTATTGTTTAAATGCGCTTTTTGTTCAAAAGCTTGCAAATATTATTCAGAAAAGCATTTATAGTGATCCTGTTTAAAAATTCAAGCTGTAGCTAGACTTCCGCTTTCGCGGGAGTGACAGAAAGGAGGAAA
>JAPPIY010000181.1 GCA_026914095.1 Oligoflexia bacterium | reverse complement strand
ATTTAAAACTGACAAGACAATCAAAAAATGATCTTTTTTTTCAACTTCAATTCCTAATCCGTAAAAATGTCCAGTCGTTGCCTCTTTTAAATCTTGTAAATCTTCTGGGCGCAGTAATTGAGAGTGAGGGTCTAGCTCTTCTAACATTCCTTTAATGGCCCCTGAAATAAGTTTTTTAAATTTTATGGGTTTGAAATAATTAACTTTGATAAGATTTAAGGCTTGAGAAAAAACTTCTAAATGAGAGAAGCGATCGGCCATTGCAAAAAAAGCAAAACCTAAGAGGATGATAAAACTTATTTTTTTGAATAGAGAAAATTTAATTTTTAAAAAATTCATAATTGTTTATAAAAGTTTAGAGTTCGTCTCATAAATGCCTTAATAGGTATAATAGCTACAGCCAACTTGATTCTAATTAACAAATTTTCAGCAGGAAAACAACACCCTAAACTACCGGCAGGCCAGTTTTTATGCATTCCTTTATATTTATGAGACAGCCTCTAGTATAAAATACAGAGTTTCATTAATGGATAATTTTTTTGACTTTCGTATCTAAAGTCTAGTTTCTACTCTTCTTGTTTGAATTTGAGTTTTTCTTCCTTTTGTCACTCCCGCGCAAGCGGGAGTTCAAATAAAAGTTCTTCTTTTTCTAGGTTAAGTCACTCCCGCGCAAGCGGGAGTCTAGTTGCAACCTGAATTTTCAAACAGGATCAATATAAGAAACTTAAAATTCAGGTGGAATTGGTATAATTTTTTTAAACAGGATAAACTTCTATTTTATCATTTTGTAATTCATAACGGAGTATATTCTCAATTGCAAACAAAGTGTCCATGTAAGAGCTGGGACAGCCTCCACAAGCTCCTTGATAGGCAATTTCAATTTTATTGCTTTGAAAAGAGACAATTTCTAAATCTCCTCCATCAGCCTGAAGGCCAGGGCGGACGGTGCGATCTAAAATTTCTTCTGCTTTACGATGCATTTCAGACAGCTGGCTGTAATCTTTTTTCTTTTTTTCTTCTTCTGGCTGAATGAAACTAGGGTTATGTGTTGGCCCCCATTTTTTTATGACCTCTATGGCTTGTTTTTCCAGATCTTCAAATGAAATTTCTCCGCCATGATTAAGACTGACTTGATTTTCAAAAACATGGATTTGATGCACTCCAGAAATATTAAATAAATGGGAAAGAAGGGGTTGATCTTCTATTTCCTCTTGTTTTTTAAAAGAAGCTTTTCCTTCTGACTTTAAAGGGAAATTCACGACTAATTTAACGGCTAGTGGATTGGGGGTTTCCATCACCCGAACTAAGATATCTTTTGAGGAGAAACTCATAATGTTACTCTAATCACAGTTGATAGCAGAAATCAAAAAAAAATAGAATTTATAGGAAGAAAAGAAAACTCAAAGCTCTATTGTGTCATCAAAAGGGGATTGAAGCCCTTTTTTTTTAATTTTTTCAATTAAAGTGGTTCGGTTTAGGTTGAGAAGCAAAGCCGCTTGCCTTTTATTCCATTTTGTTTTTTTAAGAGCTTTTATAAGAAGAGAATTTTCATAGGCTGTAACAGCGCTGTTGAAATCTAAACCTTGTTTAGGGATCTCTATAGATTCTAAAGGCTTGAGGGTGGGTTTTTTGCATAAGTATTTTTCAGGAAGGTCGGATTCTTGAATTTCTCCTTTTTCTTTAAAAACACAAAGCCGCTCTATTAGGTTTTCTAATTCACGAATATTTCCGGGCCAGTTATAACGGCATAAATTATTGAGAGCGGATTCAGATAAGCTAATATTGTTTTTACTTATCTTTTTTAGGAAGTGTTGGATTAGGGGAGAAATATCTTCTTTTCTTTCTCTTAGAGGAGCTATGCGAACGGGGATAATATTTAAACGATAGTAAAGGTCTTTCCTAAAAAGACCTTTTTCAACTGCCTTTTCTAAGTCAATATTAGTGGCTGAAATGATTCGAGCGTTAGTGGATAGACTTTCTGCGCTTCCTACAGGCTTAAAAGTTTTTTCTTGTAAGACTCGTAAGAGTTTAACTTGTAAGTTTAAATTCATTGTCCCTATTTCGTCTAAAAAAAGTGTTCCATTTTGAGCGGCTGAAAAGTAGCCCTTATGATGACTGATGGCCCCAGTGAAAGAGCCTTTTACATGGCCAAAAAACTCGCTTTCTAACAGTTCTTTCGGTATAGCTCCACAGTTGACACTAATGAAGGGGCGACTGCTGTTTTGACTGCAATGAATGCTCCGAGCGACTAACTCTTTTCCTGTTCCACTTTCCCCTGTAATTAAAATATTGGAAGAGCATTTAGAGACTTTATGCATCCATTCTGTTAATTTAATAATAGCAGGGCTTTGACCTATAATTTGTTTAAAGTGAAATTGTTTTTTTAGGTTGTCTTTTAAATTTTTATTTTGCTCAACAAGCTCTTTTTGTTTTAAAGCTCTTTGAACAAGGTTTATGAGGGCCGAAGGCTCAAAAGGTTTTGGTATGAAATAAAAAATTCCTTGGTTAATGGCTTCTGCAATTGTAATATGAATGGAGTGCTCCCCTGTAATTAAAATAGACTGCATGTAGGGGTTTTTGCTTTTTAATTCTGAAATAAGATCAGTTCCTTTTCCATCGTTTAGATTGAGATCAACAATGGCTAAATCCCACTTTAAGTTAGGGTCTAATTCTCTAGTGTCTTTAAAGCCATAAGTTGTAATAATTTTATAATTTAGATTATCCAACAGTCTTTTTAGGCTGAGTCTTAAAGAAGAGTCATCATCTACAATTAAAATATTTCTGAACATTAGTTTTAGAATACTTTAAAAAATTTTTAAAAGTTTTTTTTATTTAAAAAACTAGACGATTTTTCTAGTCTTGTATAAGAAACTTGACTTTATAGGGAGTTGGCTGGAACTGGTCTAAAATCCTGTTGGGCTCTTTTTTGAGGCCAATAAGAGGTTTTGGACAACTTGATGACAGGTATCTATAGCTTTTTGCATGTCTTTTAAAGATTCTTTTATTGAATTTTGATTAGAGGGAGCCTCTTTTTCAATGACAGCAAGCAGGGCTTTCATTCCAGCTATAGGGTTATTGAGCTCATGGGCCAGGCTTCCTTTAATAAGGCCAAGCTCTTGCTCTTTAGCTTGATTGGACAGCTGGGATTCTATTTTCATTTCTTCACTTACATTTTTTATTAAAAACAGAAGGGCTTTAGAGTTTTCTTTTCTTAAATAAAGAGTTTTGAAAGAAACTTCCCAATATATTTTTGTATCATTTTTCTCTCCGTAAGCTAAAAAAGAGCCTTCTTTTTCTATTTTTTCAGGTTTCTTTATAGAAAAAGGAAAAATTTTAAAAAGGTTTTTACGAATACAGTCTTTTTTATCTTTTTGCAGGAGTTGTTGGAAAGCTTGGTTAGAGCGAATGATGTTAAAGTCTTTATCTGTGATGCAAAAAGCCTGACAAAAGGAATCAAAAGTGTTCACCCATTGCCTCTTAATATGGGATATTTTTTCTTTGTTCTCTATAGAGTAAAGGGTGGAAGCAAAGAAAGAACTGATTTTTTTTAAAAAATTCTTTTTGCTTTGTGAGAATTTTTGAGAGGAGTGAAAGCTAATCTCTCCATAGCTTTTTGTTTTAAAAAGGAGAGGGTTTTTATATTGAAAAGGCCAAAGATTCTTTTCTTTCTTCATTAAAAAATCTGTTTTCAACCACTGCGCGCTAAAATCCCAAGCAATGGCCTTGACATCACATAATTTTAAAAACTCTTTGCTTTTTAAATGTAACAAGTCTTCTAAACTATATAGGTTATTGATGAACAAGAAAGCCGAGTAAAGTCTTTCTCTAATCAGGCTGTTGTTATGTCTTATAGATTGGTTTTTTCTCATTTTACAGTTTAGTATTCTAATTGTTTTTTTAGATTGTTTCAAAAGCCAATTATTACTTATTTAATATGACTATAAAAAATATCTTAATTTATTCAGTTAATAGCTATTACTAATCTGTTTTGAATTTTGAGGTTTTTTTAAGATTTCCACCCTCATTTTCACGAGAGCAAGCTTTTGTGGAAATGACAGTCCCAGTTTCAAAACTCAAACAGGATCAGTATGTAAGCGCTTTTAGTATAGATTAAAATGAAACGGTTTTTTTTAACAAACGGCTTTTTTATTTCAAAATTAGAACCTTATACTTGTTTTCTTATAAAATTTTTTTAAGGATGATTTTGGACTTTTTGAAATATACTGATCCTATTTGTTTGAATTTTGAGGTTTTTTCTGGAGATTCCCGTTCTTCGCCCTCGTATCCACAAGGGCATGCTTTCGTGAGGACAAGTTCGTGGGAGTTCTCTCTTCCTGGGGAAGACAGAACAGCCATACTGATTTTCAAATACGATCAGTATAACTTACATGAAATTTTTTATAAGTGATTAAAGGTTTTGATGAATTCTTTTCTAGCTTTTTTTCTGGCATAGATACACTTGTCATATTTATAACCAAGAGACAGCCAATCCCAAAGCCCTCCTTTTTGAAAAGGGTTGAGAGTGTCAAAAAAGCCTAAGACTCTTATTTTAGGCTCTTCAATATTTAAAAGCTGAGCAATGTCTTCAATATAAGGGCCCTGTAATTTTATTTCTTCTTTTGTGTTATCGTTTTTTATAATGAGTGATAGCTGATATTTATCAGCGATATTAGACAGCTTATCTACAGCAATAGAAGGAGCGGGTGTAGGGTGATTGTGAGGCTCTATTGTTGTTCTTTCTTCAGGCTCTGAGAAATCATGCCAGTTGATGTTGCCGTTTTTATCCAGTTGATAGTTTGTTTGAGAGTGTGGCCCTCTTAGGTAGTCAGTTATAAAATTTCCCCGCGTGATGTTCTTGGTTTGTTCATTTTTCATCTCAAGAGCTAAAGAAAGGGGAGCCTTTGGCCATAAAGATTCTATTTTTATTTCCATAAAATCAATAGCCATTCCCTGCGCTTGGTTAATACCTAGCCAGCCCACTCTGAGAGTAGCTAAAACTAAGGCTTTTGCATTGGTATCTGATTTTTCAAAGAGAACATAAGATTGTCTTGAAAATTCAGAATCATGATCTAAATCGAGCACAAATGTTTAAAATGAGCTTTTGTGTTTTTGTCAAATATTTGAAAGTCTTTTAATACAGGGCAGGTTTTTGAGTCTAAACTTTTACAAGGACTGCTAGCGCAGGAGGATAGAACAAAAGAGCTAATATACATAGAAACAATCCATTTTATTTTCATTACGGCTTCCTTTTAATTTTTTTTAAGCCCTATAGCAAAAATTCATAATGCTTATAAAACTTTTTTTGCCAAGTCATACAATGTTCCTATTTCAAATCATTTAAAGTATGTATCTATAAATAGCATAGGCGGTTATTGCAGTCAAGCTTATATATCTATCTTTCAGCTGTTTTTAAAGTTTTTTCCATAAAGGAAAAACTGTTTATGAAATTGTGACTTATCTAAAAGCCAATAAAAATTCAGATACAATTGTTCAGTCAATTGTGTAGAGCTTCGCGTTCAAGTGGTGGGGTGGACATTTCCCCTCGCAAAGCCTTGAACACACAAAACTTTCTAAATCCATGTAGCGCTATGTAGCTTTTTACCTCTTCCTTTTCACAAAGGGAATAAGAGAACCTGTTGGATTTTTTTGGAAATGCAAACCATAACTGAGTTTATCTGTGCTTCCTTTTACTCCCACACCTGCCAAGCGGTTATAAACATCTGTTGTGGCTGTTTTCCTATGTCCTACAATAGACATTAAACCTTAACCGCTGGATTATCTCCTCTGCATGTATCTCTTTTTTGGCGTTTATTGCCCCCTTTCTTTAACATATTGACTCTTTCACTTTAGCTCCGTTTTTGCATGGCAGGTCAATATAATAAATCAAAGATGTTTGCCCTGGAATTTCAGCATTCATTTTCAAATTTAGAAAACAGCTAGTAATTAGAATATTCAAACTTTTCTAATTTTACCCCATCAAGCCTGTAAGCCGATCCACCATATTGACTTTCAGATTTTTCAATTTTGAAAACCCCAATAACCCAAGATGGATTCCAGACTTTTTTAATAGGTATCGGCTCGCGAAGCTTAACAGTCACTATTAAATTTGGTGGCGGTGGAGGCACATGAATACATGACTGAGCATCAGGAACCAGCAAGAAATCATCCAAAACAGAATAGTTATCAGAAAGTGGAACAACATAACCAGGAATTTTAACGAGCTTTCCATCCATGTCTGTAAGACTCTTTGGCCCCTTTCCTGTCCTGTAATCCAATTGATGGAGTAATTTCCAATATAATATAGGGATATTGTCAAGGTTTTTAAGCTCTTCTTCAGCGGAATGCTTTTGAAAAACAGTAATATTAGGCTTTGGAGCTATCAATTGAAAAACTCCTGTCCCAACAATTAAAAAAGCAAGGCCATAGGCCCAATATCTTTTTCTAAGCTTCATATCTAGCCTTTCTCTCTTCTTATTTTCTCACTTAACTTTTCACAATTAAGCCATCAGCCAGAGAGTTTTTATAAGCTCGCCAAGCAGGAATCACGCTTGCTAGTAGAGAACCGATAAAAATTGAACCAACATAAACAAAGTCATTGAAGGTTGGTGACAGTAAACCTAGAGTTAAACCCATTTTGGATTCTAAAATTGGTCTAAAGAGAACAAGTCCTAAATAGAGTGTGGAAATGCCAATCAAAATGCCCGAAACAGTCAAAATACATGTTTCAATAATAAGTACAGAAAACACAAATCTTTTCTTAGCTCCAATAGAACGTAAGATTGCCATTTCCCTTCGGCGTTCACTAAGAGTTGACAAAAGAGATATCACCATTCCAACAATGCTGACAACAAAAACAAATATGCTTACGATCAATAGAGCTTTTTCAACAATACCTATTGTTTCCCATAAATCTCTAAGAGTTACCCCAGGGAGAATCGCCATAAGAGCCTCTGCTTCATAGCCGTTAATTTCTCTTTGAACATTAAAAACAGATATTCGAGAGCTAAGTTTTACGAAAAATGCTGTTACATCAGATGGCTTTAAGTCCATTTTTAGAGTTCTTTCTGGTGAAATTTCCTTGCCAGGCCGAGGTGGAGCGCCATCTTGCCAGTCAACATGCAAAGCCTTTATCGCCTCTAAAGAAATATGAACTGACTTGTCAACGGGAGTTCCTGTTCGATTCAGTATTCCTACAATTGTAAAGGGTTTATCTGCATGATCTTGAAAACTAACATCTCCCGAACCGTGAGAAAGGGTTATTTTATCCGAAACTTTATACTGGAGTTTTTCAGAAACATCAGCGCCTACGACAACATCAAATAGCTCCTTAAACGGCTTTCCTTTTTTAAATGTGAGTTTTTGATCTCCCGCATATTTATAGCGCAAAAAGTAATTTTGATTTGTCCCAATGACTCTAAATCCTTTGTGGGAATCACCAAGAGAAATGGGAATCGCCCATTTGACTTTTTCATGTTTTCTAAATTCTTCAAAAGATTGATGGGAAATATTGTTTGTGGCATTGCCAATACGAAACACAGAGTAAAGCAATAAATTAACTGGACCACTGCGGGCACCAACGATTAAATCCACTCCAGAAACAGTGGACTCAAAGCTTTTTCTTGCTCCTGAACGCACTCTTTCAATCCCAAGCAAAAGAGAAACACTAAAAGCAATGGAAAGAACTGTTAAAAAAGTTGTAGCTTTTCGGTTTAAAAGACTCTTTCTTGCAATTTGAATCAATGTCATAAGCCAAACTCTTCTTCTTGCTGATCCGGAGGGACGGCTTTGTTAATGTCTTTTAAAGAAACAACCCTATCAAATTTTTCGCCAAGACTTTGATCGTGACTCACAAAAATGAGAGTAGTTCCAAATTTTTTACACTCTTCAAAAAGGAGCTTTAAGAAACTATTTCTGATATTTGCATCTAAGGCCGATGTTGGCTCATCGGCAATAATCAACTCCGGACGACCCATAAGGGCTCTAGCCGTAGCCACCCGTTGCTGTTGACCAACACTCAACTGAGTAACAGTCTTACCTTTCAAAACTTTTGGACTAATCTTTAACTCAAAAAGCAGACGATTGGCTTCATCTTCCAAGGAAGAGTTTTGGCCTAAAACCCTCTCAGATTTTTTCTTTGAAAATTTACAAGGCAATGTCACATTTTCAATAGCAGAAAAGTATGGAAGTAAATTAAACATCTGAAAAATGAAGCCCATGTGATTGCCTCGAAACCGATCCCTGGCTTCTGAATCTAATTTTGCAAGATCAACTTTAAGACACTCGATACGTCCCTCTTGGGGAATTAAAACGCCGCCTATTAAATTTAATAAAGTCGATTTCCCACTTCCACTTGGCCCTTGTAGAAAGACACGTTCTTTCAACTTCACTTCAAATGAATCAATATCAAGAAGAGGTGTCTCAGACCCAGGCCAGCCAAACTTCAGATTACTAATTCGTAACAGTGTTTCCATTTACTTTCTTAAATCAAACTGCGGAGACTTCGAGTTAAGTGTTTTTGAAAATTGACCCGTTTTTGTGACTCCTTGAGCTTTTAATTTCTTCATTCCTTTAAATTTTTTGAAAGAGAGAACTTTTACATAGTTAAGACTTTCAATATTGGAGCAAGTGAATGTATAAGAAATATGAAATTCAGAATGTTCTTCATCTTTATGATGCCCTTCTTCCTCATGACCTTCTTCGTGTTCCCCTTCAGCCATTTTGGCTTTGATCTTAGAGCTTCCTTCAGGCTTACATCCAGAAGCCCTAGGTAGTTGAAGATTTGAGCTTGCAACTTTTAAGAATTTTATAGCTGAGTTTATTTTATTTCTTTGCTCTTTTGTGCTTGGCTTATGTTCAAACCCCACAATATCATTGGCAGGCGCTTCAATTTTAATAACAAGTTTGTTTCCATCAGTTGCTAAATTGAGCTTTCCGCTTCCATGTTCATGGGCCTTGTGATGCCTTTTCTTGTGGTGTCCTTCCTTTGATTGGATTGTGGTTGCAAATAAGCATAAAAATATAACGACTATTTGTTTCATTTTAACCTCCATTAATTATGTGACAATATATGAGCCTGTTTTTTCAATTCTGGTGATATGGTCCGTGTGACCCATTGAAAGAATAAGAGCCATTAACATTCCTGCAAAAAGCATTGCCAATCCCCATTTTACTTTTAGGGAAACTGGTAATAGGTGTCCAATCGAAACATATAGTAAAACTCCAGAAGCAATCGGTAGTACAAACTCTTGAAAACTAAAGATATAAGAAGCTAAGAGACCGATAAATGCACCAAGAAAAGTAGCAAAGCCGACCAATAAGACTGTAATTTGTGATGACCGTTTTGAAAAGCCTCCAGCGATTCCTATGCTTGCAGCAAGGGCACCTTCAGGGATTGTATGAAGTATCATCCCGAAACTTACCAAAAAACCAGTACGTCTTCCAATTTCAAATCCAGCTGAAATCTCAAGGCCATCAAAAAAAGTACACACAAGAATACAACCTATTGATGAGCAAGCTACGTTATACGAAATACGAGTCTTGTTGTGTGAGTGCTTGCTATGACCGCAAGATTGAAACTTAGGAGAAAGTCTGGGGGCGAGGTATTTTTCTGAAAGAATGACAATCCAAATTCCTAAAATAAACAGAATCGACACATTGGCACTTTTGTTTTCAAAGGAATGAGGTAAAAATTCTGTGAAACAAAGAGCTATAAGCATACCTGTTCCGAGGGAGATGATATACGGCATCATTTTTTGTAGTCGAGACTCTTTTTGATTCACCAAGAGCAAACCCATACCAACGGTTGCTATAATAACGACAAAAACAGAGACAATCATTTCTAAATTCAAAATTGAACCTTCTTTTAGCGCCCCACAGTTAAATCTCTATGAATCAATTTTCATAAAGTATTCTCTGAGATTGGATAGGGCCTTCAATCTTTAGAAAGCGATGAATGACTCCAAACTGATGTTGTCCATTGTAGAGAGCGCTTTTTAATATTCCGATTAGCTTAACTCCTTATATTCTAGTAAATTCCATTGCGGAAAGGGGTCTTTAAAGCCCTCCCGGAGTGAAACACCTTGTATGCCTTCTTCATCAGCCAGAAGACATGCAGAAAGCACATCCAGCATGTTATCTGCTGACAATTTATCCACCATACCTTCAATTTTTCATACAAGCTCATTTTATTGCAAATAATTTGCAATAAGTCAAGTGTTTTATTTTGTTTCTGCTGTTTGGGGCTACGGGGATTTTAACTCAAAAACAAGCTGTTCCTGAGGGTTTTGGAACTATTATTTCCAAAGCCAATATGAAAAATGCCGTTTATGGTGGGAATATTTCAAATAGTTCAAGGGAAGCGCCAGTAAACAAAGTCAAAAGGTCATCCAATAAAGTCAGCTCTATGTGATAAGGAATCCCTATAATTATAAGCCTGAGAGCTTCCTACAAGCCTCAATAGATGTCTATAAGGGAGAAAGAAAGGCTTATAAATCTGGTCTGTAAAATTGAAATCTCACTTCCACAGATAGCCAAAGTATAGCTATATAAGGAATTATTATGATAGTGTTCCTTACTGCTGGAACGACTTTGTGGGATGTCGATCACAGGATTGGCATATCCCATGAAGCGTAATGTCAGAGAAACTATCAAAAGTTTCTATAAAACCTGTGATACGTTTAGCCACTTTACAAAGATTTTTGGTGTGGTCTTTAAGTTCAACAACTTTTCCGCATTCAGAGCAAGAGGCGATGATATGGAGGTGTCCTTTATGCTCATGATTGTGAGAGCAGGGAGCATATTTTCCATCTTGCAACTTATGAATTAAACTTATTTTTAAGAACAAGTTTAAGTTTCTGTAGACAGATGCCTGATCTGTTTTCACTTGTGGGAGCTGGGTAACCCTTTGAAAAATATCTTTGGCTGATAAAGTGTGTTTACTCTTATTAAGAACATAGTAAATGGCTTGTCGGACAGCTGTGATCCTTAAACCTCGGCTTTTTAAATGATATTCAAGGTTGCGATTCATTGTTTAACCTTTTTTCATATGTTTCTTATATGCTTTTATATATAAAAATCGTTTCAAAGATCAATCATAAACCAATATAAAATTTCCTCTCCCTGAACGCCCCTCACCTTATTTATAAGGGCTGAGGGTAAGGGTGGGGTTTAATCCTGATAGAAGATTAACCAGCGGGAGTTCTCTTGAAGGATTCGTTCCCACTTCATCATCTTTGCTTGGATTTTAGGCCCACTCTATAGTTAATTTTAGCTTTAAAAATCAGAGAAAAAACTTCAAGTATTTTCAATGGTTAAGAGTGAAAATGGCGGGGTGGACGGGACTCGAACCCGCGACCTCCGACGTGACAGGCCGGCGTTCTAACCAGCTGAACTACCACCCCTTTAAAGTCATTTAGATATAAACCTTTTTTCTCTATTTGACAACAGATGAGTTTGTAAAGGGAGTCATGCGAAGGTATAGAATTCCCGAAGTTTCAGTGTTGTGTATTCTTCAAAAGCTTATAAATGTAAAGGCTTTATGGTTTTTTTCTGTAGAAAAACGACTTTTTACTTAAACTTTCCCCTTTTTCTGCCTCACAATAAACTCCCTGAAATCCTTATATTTAAGGGCTTTTGTGGCTTTTTTGGAAATTATTAAGTGTATAATTTCTGAATTTACTCACTTTTGAATGAATTTTTCATTAAAAAAACAGCTAAAAGTCAGGTTTTTAAAAATTTATGTAAAAACTGGCTTAAAAGCTGGAATTTTTTGAAAAAATATTGCATGAAGTAAAAAAAAAATAAAAAAGCCCTGATTTTCAAGCTTTTTACAGCTGTTTGAGCTTTTTAAGCTTAAAATTAGGACTTAAAGGCATTTGACAAGAACACCAAACTTGTATTAACTAGCTCTAATAAGTAAATAATCAACCTAGGAGGTAGATATGAAGAAATGTTTATTTATTGTGTTAGCTCTATTTGGTCTAAACGCCTTTGCAGACATGCATGGAGATATGGATCATATGTCTAATATGATGGGTTCAGGTGGTGAAAGCGGCTTAACGGGCTCTTTTTCTTTAAGGTATAAGCCAATGGGTTTTGATGAAGAGGATGTAGATAAACTCACTTATAGAGCTAGAGTGGGCTGGATGGGTGATGTCAACGAAGCGGTTCAATGGACTGTGATTTTTACCACGGACACAGAACAGAGCTTTGGCGGGATTCACCCGGAAGGAATCAACTTTGAGCAAGCTTATGTGGCTTACTCGCCTATGGAAGGTTTTTCCGTTAAAGTTGGTAAGTTTGGCTGGATGCCAGACTTTCACAAAAGCGGTATCCTTTACAGTGAGCAGTTGTATAAAGTAGGTGGTATGTTGAAATACAATCAGGCTATGGATGATATGGCTAGCTGGTATGGTAAAGTAGCTGTTTATGAGTTAGAGGAAAGTAGCGCTCCTTTGACTGGAGTTACTATAAAGGCCAAAGCAGGAGGGCATTTTAGCGTCTCTGACGATATGATGGCTGGCCTTTATGTGTTAGGTTTGCATGACGGCTTAATGAACGAAGGTGAGCAAGCAAAAACTTTAGGTCAATTGGGAGTTCATTTTAACGCTTCTACTATGCCGATTCCTATGGGAGTGTTTGCGGCTTACTTGACGGATTTTGACAGTCTAGGTAGCTTTGATAGCTATACAGCTGGTCTTTCTCTCGGAAGCGCAGGAAAAGCCACCTCAACTGAAATGGGTGATTTTGGTGTGGCGGTTAACTACTATAACATCGATGAAAAAGACCTAGTGGTTAGCTGGTTGAACGAAGACTATGTTGGTGGAGCTGGTGAAGGTGTTGCGGTTCGCGCTCAATATAACCCTTGGGACAACACAAGCCTTGTCGCTAAATACGCTCGTAACTTAGCAGAAGGTGTCGCCAGTCCTGATAACCTTGTTGCCGAGTTGATGTTTGTATTCTAATTGATTGATTTAGAAAAGTAAAAAACCTGTGAGTGAAAAGCTCACAGGTTTTTTTATTATTTAGACTTGTTTTTATAAATTCAAGTTGGTGAAAAGCTGGTTTCGTTTTTAAAATGATGGTAATTATAGAAAGAAATCCATGTATGATTTAATTATAAAGAAGGCCCGCTGTTTATTGCCTCATCCTCAAAACGAAAATCAAGTGATAGAGGAAGAGCTGGATTTAGGAATTAAAGAAGGCAAAATTGAAAAGATTGGGGGACTTTACAAGGCTGAAGCTAAAGAAGTTTTTTCAGCAGGAGGTTTATATGTCCTTCCAGGGCTGATTGACACTCAAGTTCATTTTAGAGAGCCGGGTTTAGAGTATAAGGAGGATATTTCCCATGGAAGCCTTAGCGCCGTTAAAGGAGGGATTACCGCTTTTTTTGAAATGCCGAATACAGTTCCTCCAACGGCTCAACCGGCGGATTTAGAGGAAAAAATTAAAAGAGCGGAAAAAAAAAGCTGGTGTGATTTTGCTTTTTACCTGGGAGCTGTTCAAGAAAATAAAAATATATTAAGTGATATAGAAAACAGTCCAGCCTGCCCTGGTGTAAAATTATTTTTAGGAAATTCCACAGGCAACATGGCTTTGGAGGATGAAGAGTCTCTTCACTCTGTTTTTTCTAACAGAAAAAGAATAACGGCTATTCACTCTGAAGATGAAAGCCTTTTGCGGGAAAGAAAGGCTTTAGCTTATACAGAGCCGGCTCATGCCAAAAATCACCCTTTATGGCGATCGGCGGAAGTTTGTTTTATTTCTACAAAAAGAGTAGTGACTTTGGCTCAGAAACATCAAGCTCCTATTCATATCCTTCATGTAAGCGCAAAACAAGAGATAGAGTTTTTATCTCAACATAAGAACATTGCTTCTGTAGAAGTGACCCCACAGCATCTCACTCTCTCCGCTCCAAATTGTTATGAAGAGTATGGCTCCTTTGTTCAGATGAATCCGCCCATTCGGGATAAAGCTCATCAAGAGGCTTTGTGGAAGGCGGTTCAATCCGGTGTTGTTGATATGATAGGATCGGATCATGCCCCTCACACTAAAGAAGAAAAATTAAAAACCTATCCCGCCTCTCCTTCTGGCATGCCTGGCGTACAGACTTTGCTTCCTTTGATGTTGGATCATGTCAATAAAGGCCGCTTGGACCTAAAGCTTTTAGTCCAGCTTTTAGCTCATAGGCCAGCCCAAAGATTTCAGCTAAAAAATCAAGGTCAAATAAAAGAAGGCTTTAAAGCTCATTTTACGATTATTGATCTAAAGGCAAGGAGAAGAATTGAATCGAATTGGCTGGCAAGCAAGTGCGCTTGGTCTCCTTTTGAAAATTGGCAAGTTCAAGGCTGGCCTGTTTTTACTTTCTTGTATGGTCAAAAAATAGTGGCTGAAGATGAAGTTTTAGGCCTGCCCTCTGGGCAAAAGATTGAGTTTAATGATGTTTCCTCTTTTTGATTCGTTTATAGTTTCTTCTGAAAAAAACAGAGTGTCTTTCAACAGTTAGGATTAAGGATAAAATTTTTTGAGGAACCCTGTATATACACTGATCTTGTTTGAGTTTTCCTCCCGTCTGTCACTCCCGCGAAACTTGTCCCCGCGAAAGCCTATCCTCATGGAAATGGGGGCAGGAGTCTAGTTGGAGCTTGAACTTTCGGGAATTATAGACTTAACTTCGCATGGCTTCTTTATTTATTCTGTTTTTTAGAGGCTTTTTCTATTTCTTTTT
>JAPPIY010000253.1:3758-14745 GCA_026914095.1 Oligoflexia bacterium | reverse complement strand
AGAGCGATCTCCTGTCCCCATTTGATCTTGTCGTTTTTGAGATTCTTCTTTTTTCTTTTTTTCTGTTTGAAAATCAAGAAGCCTGGCATAAAGAATCTTAAAAGCTTTTTCTTTATTGGCATGCTGTGATTTTTCTTGCTGGCAATAAACAGTGATTTTTGTAGGGAAATGGACAATTCGGACAGCAGAATCGGTGGTATTTACATGCTGTCCGCCGGCCCCGCTGGAGCGGCAAACATCCACTCTGAGATCAGAAGGATTGATTTTAACATGAACAGGATCAGCTTCTGGAAGAACGACCACTGTGACCGTAGAGGTGTGAATACGGCCTTGAGATTCGGTTTTAGGAACACGCTGGACACGGTGCACCCCTGACTCATATTTTAAAGCGCTATAAACCATAAAACCGCTTATACTAGCTATAATTTCTTTATAACCTCCGACATTGCCTTCTGAAATGGAGATAATGTCTATCTTCCAAGATTGAGATTGAGCATAGGCGCAGTAAGCTGAAAAGAGGTTTTGCGCGAATAAAGAGGCTTCATCCCCTCCGGCTCCCGCTCTAATTTCTAAGATAACATTTTTTTTATCGTTAGGATCTTCTGGTAACAGTTTCAGTTTTAATTCTCTTTCTTTTTGCTTTAGCTCTTCAGAAAGCTTTTGATTTTCCTCCTTAGCTAGCTCAATTAAGCCAGGGTCTTTTTCTTCTTTGATTAAGAGAGTGTTTTCTTGAATTTGATTTTTTATTTTTTCATAATTTTCAATGAGCTTATAGGTTTTTTCTAAATGGTGAAACTCTTGGCTTAAATTAGCAAAGGCTTTAGGGTCTTGAACGACAGACGGATCATTTAGTTTTTTTTTTAGATTAAAATATTCTTTTTTTATTTTAGGGAGTTGTTCTATCATACTGATTTTTTTAATCTGAAAAAATCAACTGCTCATATTGTCTAAAAAAGCTTGGTTGGTTTTGGACGCTTTTAATTTATCAATTAAAAACTCCAAACAGTCCACTACACCCATGGGCGCTAAAACTTTTCTTAAAATATACAAACGATCCAATTCTTTTTTAGAAACCAGCAAGTCTTCTTTTCTTGTTCCTGATTTATAAATATCCATACAAGGGAAAATCCGCTTTTCCATAGGTTTTCTGTCTAGTATAATCTCTGAGTTGCCTGTTCCTTTAAATTCTTCAAAAATCACTTCATCCATTCTGGAGCCAGTATCCACTAAAGCCGTTGCTACAATGGTCAGACTTCCGCCTTCTTCAATATTTCTAGCGGCTCCAAAAAATCGTTTTGGTTTGTGCAAAGCGTTAGAATCCACTCCTCCAGAGAGAATTTTTCCGGAAGGAGGTATAACAGTGTTATAAGCTCTGCCTAATCTTGTGATAGAATCCAAAAGGATTACAACATCATACTTGTTTTCCACTAGTCTTTTGGCCTTTTCTATCACCATTTCAGCGACTTGCACATGACGGTGGGGAGGCTCATCAAAAGTAGAGGACACAACTTCACCTTTTACACTTCGGGACATGTCTGTTACTTCTTCTGGCCTTTCATCAATTAACAATACAATTAAAAACACCTCGGGATGGTTGGTGGAAATAGCATTGGCAATGTTTTGCAACAGCACGGTTTTACCTGTTCGGGGAGGAGCTACAATTAAAGCTCTTTGCCCTTTGCCTAAAGGAGCCATGAGATCAACCACGCGAGTTGTGAATTCTGTGGGCTGATATTCCAAGCGGAAACGCTCTTGGGGATATAAGGGAGTCAAATTCTCAAATAAATTTTTATCACGGCTTTTTTCAGGCGCTTTAAAGTTAAGCTGCTCAATTTTTAAGAGCGCAAAGTATCTTTCTCCTTCTTTTGGAGAGCGGATAGTTCCACTGATAGTGTCTCCGCTTTTTAGGCCCCACTTTCTAACTTGAGAGGGACTGACATAAATATCATCAACAGCAGGAAGATAGTTGTAATCAGGGGACCTTAAAAAACCATAACCATCTGGCAGGACTTCTAAGACACCGTTTCCTAAAATATCCCCTAACTGCCCTGCCCGCTTTAAAATTTCAAAGACCATATCCTGACGCTTCAAACTGCCGGGATTTTCTATTTTTAATTTATGAGCCAGTTTTGTAAGAGAATGAATGTCTTTAGATTTTAAGTTTTTTAAATCCAGATCCTTTTTTTCTTCTTCTGTGAGTGTGATATCAGACAGATCAACAGGGGGAGCTGGCTCTTTAGCTGTTTCGTTGTGGGGGGCGCCTCCATTTCTTAAATGATTGCGGTTGTTAGAGCCATAACCGCGGGATTTTTTGCCGTTATTCCCTCTGTAAGAGTGAGTCTTTTCTCTATTTGAGGAAGGCGATCCAGTAAAAGAAGATTTATCTTTTGTTATATTATCAGACATAATTTATGTGAATTCTTAAAAAACGGAAATTACCCTTAAAAGACTAAAAATACTATAAATGGGAAATTTCTATCTTGTCAAGACTTAATATAAACAAAAAAATAGATTTTGTCAAATAAATCCTCATAATACTGGATGAACAGCTGGACTATAGTTTTTTTTAAAATTCTTTTAAAACCTTAAAATAAAGGGAATTACATACTTAAATTACTCAAAATATAAGATTTTTAAAAGGCTTCAGCTTTTGGCAGGGAGCGTTCTGTCTTTAGAGCCTGCCTTTGTCCAAGCAAAAGTCTGCTTGAGCGCTTATCACATTTCAATATTTGTGGCTGTGTAGTCAAAATCTCTTTGTTTTCTTTTTTTAATGATAATATGAATGATTAGATACAGCAGAATTAGAAATGCAATAATTCCAACTATCATTTCTACATTGTTTAAAAGCTCTTTTATAATTCCTTTAGATTCTTTTATTTGTTCTTGAACAGGGGGAATATTATTTGAATCTGGCTGTTCAAAATCTTCTTCTGGTGGGAGTTTTTGTTGATTGTTTAGCTCTTCATTTGGCATTAAACTTTCTGCTGGCGGTGGAATTTGGTTCGGATTTTGTAAGGGTTTTTCATCTGACTGAGGCTGACTGGGCTGAATATCAGGCGTTGGTGGATTATTATAGGCAAGCTGAGTGGCTGATTGAGGCCAATAAACGATGCTAAGGCTGTCTGCTACCTCCGATTTTGATTTTAAGTTGGGATTGGTTGCCCAGATTTCTTTCCAGCTTTTAGGGTGTCCCAGTAGCTGGGAGGCCACTTTTCTTATGTTATCCCCAGAGGATAAGTTATAGTAGGAAGGAGAAATATTGTTGTCTTGATAGTAAAATAAAATCCTGTTGTTGTCATTCGGACGGTTAGGGGAATTGTAGTAAATTTTGTCTCCTACAACAACGGAGCGATTTTGCAAGTGGGTGTTAATTTTTAACAACTGCTCCACTTCATTTTTTCCATAGATTTTTTGACTGATGCCAGTTAAATCTTCATCTGGCCTGGCAATATAGACTGCATTTATAATTTTTCCCGCTTTCATATAGGGGACAGTTATAATTTTATTTAATGGAGTTGTTTGTTTTTTAACAGCTTTTGTTGTTTCTGTGTTATCCATCTCTGTTTCTATTGTGGCTGAAGTGTCTTCTTGAGGGATATCTTGTTCTGGAATATCTGTTTGAATAGATTCTGCCGCGCTGTAATCTTCAGTATTTTTGTCAGTGTCTTCTTCATAGTCTTCATAATCTCTTTCAGCCGATGAGAAATCTTCATCTTCTCCAATAAATTCGCTGTCTAGCTCTTCATCTGATTCCTCCTCGTCTGAATCACCAAATAACCATGAAAAAAAGCCTTTGCCTTTTTTAGATTTTTCTGTTTCACCTTCGTCTGTTTCGTCTTCATCTATATCATCTTCAAGCTCTTCATCACTTTCCATCCCGTCTTCGTCCATATCATCATCAAGATCTTCATCCATTTCGTCTTCTTCAATTACAAAATCATCCAGGTTTTCTTCTTCTAATGTTAAACTGTCTTCAGCAGAAAGCTGTGTTTCACCTTCGCTGAGAAAATTACACCCAGATATAAATGAGAGCGCTAAAAGTAAAAAAATAAACTGTTTCATTGTTGCCACACTCCTTGTTGAAAGCCTTTAACAGACCTTAGTTTATTTAAAGGCTAAAACTAGACTAAACTAAAGAGAAGTAAAAAAGTCTTGATCTTAGGCTATAGTCCGGCTTTTAAGGAAAAGAGCAGTTTTTAACAGCGCGCAAAAAAACTCAGTATCTGGATAACTGATCTTAATGGAAAGGCAACAGCCCGATTATGTTATTTGTTCAGAAAGTATGGAATTGTTTTTTGAGTCAACAGAGACAATTTGAGAGATTCCCGGTTGCTCTTGAGTTACACCATAAAGTTTCCGGCAAGACTGCATAGTGTATTTATTGTGAGTGACAGCAATAATTTGGCTGTTTCTTGACATTTCTTTTAGAACAGATAGAAAGCGAAAAATGTTGGCGTCATCTAATGGGGCGTCAGCTTCATCAATGATACAAAAAGGAGATGGTTTTACTAAAAATAAAGAATAAATTAAACAGATTGAAGTTAAGGCTTTTTCGCCTCTGGAAAGCAGACTCACACTTTGAGGCCTTTTGCCGGGAGGATGTATTAAAATATCCACTCCGGTTTCTTTAGTTTCGGGATCTTCCTGTAAAATCAATTCTGCTTTGGCATTATCTCCTTGAAAGACGATAGGAAAAACTTTTGAAAACCTTTTGTTAATTTCTTCTAACATATCGTGGAATCTCGTTTTACAAATTTTATCAATATGAGAAATAACCTTTAAAATTTCTTTTTGGGAATTGACTAAATCTTCTTTTTGCTCATTTAAGAAAAAATTTTCTTTAGACAGCTTTTCATATTCCTCTAAGGCTAAAAAATTGACTTCTTTGATGCGATCTAACTGTCGCTCAAAATTCAGCGCCTCTTCTTTTAATTGCTCTAAAGGCTTATCCACTTCTTTTGATTCAAAATTTTCCAGATGTAACTGATAGTTTTCCAGAAACTTATTTTTTAAATGTGTTTTTTCTATTTCTTTTTTATCTTTTTCCGCTAACAAGCTGTTAATATCTAACTTGATTTGAAAAATTTCCTGTTCCCTATCTTTAATGTGTTGTTCGTTTTGCTCTTTATTTGCATGGCATTGTTTTAGCCGCTCTTGAGCCTGTATCAGTTGTTTTTCTAAATTTTCTTTTTCTTTTTGATTTTTCTTTATATCTTTTTCCAGCTCTAAATTAGAAAGAGTTTGATTGGAATTTTTAGATGGATTGACTATATTTAAAAGGAGGAGTTTTTCTTGCTCTAAATTGTTTTGCTCTTTTAAATTTTCTAAAGCCTCTTCCAAAACTTTTAAGCTGGAATTTTTAACAAATGAGCTGTCTTCCCACTTTTTAATCTCTTTATTGTAGGCGGATTGATGCTCCAACAGATTTTCTTTTTTCGTTTTAAAGTCTTTTTGTTTGCTGTGGTTTTTTTCTCTGATGTCCGAAAGCCTTAAATTGTCTTTTTCTATAAATTCTATATTTTTTTGAGTTGAGTTTATAGCGCTGGAGGTTTTTGTTAATTTGCGCTTAACATCCTCTTTCTGCTCTTGAGCGCTGTTGAGTTGCTCTAAGCAAGCTGAGCATTGAATTTCTTTGGCTTTAAGCTGAACTTGCTTTTGGGAAAGCTCTTTGTCTCCCCTTTCAATTTGATCACGAATTTGAAACAAGCTTGTCTTTGTGTCGGCAGACCCCGCATGAATGATTGAGTCTCTGGTTATAAAATCTCCCTCTAAAGTGACAAACTGAAAAGAGGGAAACTGTTTTTTTAGCTCAAAAGCTGATTTTAAATTAGAAATAACAACAGTTTGCTCTAAAAAAGGCTTTAAAGGAGAGTTATGCAAATTCCATTGTATTTTTTCATCTAAAAAGCAAATGCAAGCCGGGTAGGCCTTGATTTCTGATTTTAAAGAGCTTTCTGTTTTTAGGCTGGGGAGATGGCTTAAAAAACTGGTTTTTCCTTTTTTAAGGCTTTTTAACCTTTCAACCCCTATTTCTATACTTGTTTGCTCTTTAGGAATAATAGATTGGATGTAAGGGCCTAGGATAGCGCTTAAAGCCACAGTATACTCTGGCTCCACTTTTAAATTTTGGAATAGAGAGCTAAATTCTTCTGGTTTCCATTTGACTAAGTCATCAGCTCCTTGGTTGATATTTTCAAATTGAGATATAAGCTTTTTCATTTCTCCTATTTTATGTGTCAGAACAGAAATGGCTGATTTGAGATCGGCTCGCTCTTTTTCTAAGAGAGATTTTTTTTCTAAAGTTTGGTTTTCTGTTTCTTTTAACTGTTTGATTTTGTCATTAAGAAGAAATTGGTTTTGTTTTTCTTTTTTTAAGAGAGATAGAGACTGGCTTTTATGATTGATATTTTCTTTTATTTTTTCTTGCAAGTCTTTTTCTTCTTGAAATAAGCTCTCTATTTCTTTTTCAACAAACTGAATTTGCTCTTGCAGAATGTCAATATTAGAGTTTAAAGATGTTTTATTTTGTTTGGCTTCCTCTAAATATTCTTTTAGTTTAAATATTGCTTTTTCAACATTCTCAAGTGTGAGATCTTCATTAAAATTATCCAATTCCTTTTGGATGGATTTCTGCTGTTCTTTGAAAGTTTCTTTTTTGTCGTTTATCCGTTTGATCATTTCAAAAGTTTTTGCTTTGTCTTTTAAACTCGCTGTTTTTATTTGTCTGTCTGTTATCTCTTTTGTGGTTTTTTCAGCTTGTTTTTTTAAGTTTTCTATTTGAGGCCCTATTTCTTGATTTTCTGTTGTGATCTGTCTTGCTTCTTGCTCTTTTTTATCTTGGTTTTGCTCTTTTTGCCCGATTTTAAGAGTGATATGGTTTTGCTCTTTATTTAAGTTTTGATAAGCCAAGCTATAAATTTGCTTTTGTCTGGATTCTATGTCTTGTTTGAGCTTTTTGTATTTATCCGCTTTTTTAGCTTGGCTGGCCAACTGGCTCAACTGTGAGCTTTGCATTTTTAAAATATCATCTAATCTTTTTAAATTTTGCTTCACTAAATCCAGTTTTCTTGTAGATTCATTCTTGCGGTTTTTAAATTTAGTGATGCCGGCAACCTCTTCAATAATATACTGTCTTTGGCTAGGCTTAGCTGTGATCAGTTTTTCTATGGACTCTTGTTCAATAATGCTAAAGCCTCTGCACCCAGCGCCGGTGTTCATAAACATTTCTCTAATATCTCTTAAAAGGCAAGCTTGATCGTTGATAAAATATTCATTTTTCCCATCTCTATAAGACCTGCGGATGATCATAATTTCAGAAAATCTTTTATACTCTTCGGGAAACTCTCTTTTTCCTTTTCCTAAAGTTAATTTGACTTCGGCTAACCCGCTGGGGGCCGATTTGCTTGTTCCTCCAAAAATAATATCGGATAGATTTTCACCTCTTAAATGTTTAGGAGAGTTTTCCCCCATGACCCATAGGAGAGCATCTACTATATTGGATTTTCCACAGCCGTTAGGGCCTACAACTCCTGTAATATCTTGATCGTCAAACTCTAAAACAGTTTTATTTTTAAAAGATTTGAAACCAAAAATTTCCAGTCTTTTTATAAACATTTTAGCTCCTTATTGTGGCTGAAAATTTATTTCTTTTTTTCAATGTAGACTTCTATTTTGATACATCACAAACTGTTTTCTTAATGGTTTATAACAAGTAAAAACTCCGTTATTATTAAGCCTTTCTTTTATGTAGTTTTCCCATTCTTTTGGAAGTTTAGCCCTTTTCACTGTAGCTCCTCCCAATCTGACCCCTTCCATATAAGCCTCTTTAAGATTAGTCGCTTCAAGGTTAGCTTCTTCAAGAATAGATCTAGAAAGGTTGGCTTGAGATAGATTGGAGTTAAAAAGATTGGCCTCGTAGAGGTTAGCCTTTTCAAGACATGTCCATCTCATATCAGACTCTTGAAGATCCGTCTTTTTAATAGGAGCCCATTTTGGAATAGTTTTAAAAGATTTTAAAAAGTCTAAGTTCATTTTTCCCTCCTTTTATGTTTAAGAGCGCATTGAGCAACGGCTAATTTTGCAATAGGTATTCTATACGGAGAACAGCTTATATAGTCCAAACCTAAACTGTGAAAAAAAGAGACACTGTTGGGATCTCCGCCTTGCTCGCCGCACACACCAATTTTAATATCTTTTTTCACTGCCCTTGCTTTTTGGACGGCTATTTTCATGAGTTCTCCAACTCCTTTCACATCCATTTGTGAAAAAGGGTCTTGATCTAAAATATTTTCTTGAATATAAGAAGGCAAAAATTTGCCTGTATCATCTCGTGAAAAACCAAAAACAGTTTGAGTGAGATCATTTGTTCCAAAACTGAAAAAATCTCCGGCTTTAGCTAACTCATCAGCAAGCAGGCAAGCTCTTGGGAGCTCAATCATAGCGCCAATTGTAATAGGCAGTTTAATTTTAAACTTCTCTTCTGATTTTTGAATTTCTGTTTGAACCAGTTGCTTTAAAACTTCTAATTCTTTTGCCGCGCATACTAAAGGAATCATAATTTCTGTTTGAATCTTTTTTCCTTCTTTTAGAGCTTTAGCCATAGCTGAGCTTAAAGCTTTCACCTGCATTAGATAGATTTCTGGAAAGGTTATGGCCAAGCGACAGCCCCGATGACCCAGCATAGGATTGCTTTCTGTTAAGTTTTTTATTTTGAAAATGAGCTTTTCTTTACCAATGCCTAGTGTGTTAGACAGATTTTCTATGTCCTTTGAGTTATGAGGTAAAAATTCATGCAAGGGAGGATCTAACAGCCTTACTGTTACAGGATAAGGGGACATAATTTTTAGAATTTTATAAAAATCCTCTTCTTGCATACTGAACAACTGGCTTAAAGATTCTTCTCTTTCTTCATAATTGTCAGATAAAATCATTTTTCTCATAATATTGATGCGAGCGCTTTCAAAAAACATGTGCTCTGTTCGGCAAAGCCCAAGCCCTGCCGCTCCAAACTCCTTTGCTTTTTGGACATCAGTTGGAGTTTCCGCATTGGCCCGCACTTTTAACTCAGCATATTTGTCACTCAGCTTCATGAGTTTAAAAAAGTTTTCGTCTAAATGAGGGGCTTTCATTTTCACTGAGCCTAAAAGCGCTTCGCCTGTAGAGCCATCTAAAGTAATTTCATCTCCTTCTTTAAGAATGTGATTTTTAAAATGCAATTCCTTTTTGCCTTCATCAATAACAGCGGATTCACAGCCTGCAATGCAAGGCTTGCCCATGCTTCTAGCTACCACTGCGGCGTGAGAAGTCATGCCTCCTCTAAGGGTTAAGATGCCTTCTGAATGAATCATGCCATTGATATCTTCTGGAGAGGTTTCTGTCCGAACCAATATTGCCGGCAAAGACTTCTTTTTGAACTCAACAGCTGTTTCAGCGGAAAAAACAATCTTACCAATAGCGCCGCCTGGACTGGCCGGCAGTCCTTTAGCCAATAATGTGTTTTTGTCTTTATTGTCAATAGAGGGAAGCAAAAGAGTATTGAGAGAGGAGGGGGAGACTTGTTGTAGAGCTTCTTCCTCCGTTAAAATGCCTTCTTCCTTTAAATCAAATAGAATTTTTAGCTGAGCCTGTGTGTTGCATTTGGCATTTCTGGTTTGAAGGAGCCAAAGTTTATTTTGCTCTATTGTAAATTCAATGTCTTGCGAAAATTTATAGTGCTTTTCTAACTTACTGCAAAGCTCTTCCAGCTGTTTAAAGTTGGAAGGCATAAGAGTTTTCAGGTCTTTTTTGCCATCTTGTTTTGTATTTACAATAAGAAGAGGAGTTCTAATTCCCGCCACCACATCTTCCCCTTGGGCATTTTGTAAAAACTCTCCAAATAAAGCTTTTTCTCCCGTAGAGGGGTTGCGTGTAAAAACGACACCCGTCGCGCAGTTATTTCCTCTATTGCCAAAAACCATAGCTTGAATATTTACAGCTGTCCCCCAGCGGGAGTCAGTTCCATTCCTATTTCTATAGACAAGGGCTCTTGGGTTGTTCCAGCTGTTAAAGACCGCTGATATAGCTGTCCAAAGCTGTTCCCAAGGGTCCTCTGGAAAAAGCTGGCCTGTGTTTTGTAAAATAGACTCTTTAAATTGAGAGACAATTTGTTTCCATTCTTCAGCAGAAATGTCCGAGTCACAAGAATAGTTTTTTTGATTTTTATAATCTTCTATCTGCACTTCTAACAGAGAGGAGTTCATCTTCATCACAACAGCAGAATACATCTGTATGAAACGGCGGTAGCTGTCCCAAGCAAATCTTTCATCTTCGCAAAGCTCAACTAGGGCTTTTACCGCGTCTTCATTTAAGCCTAAATTTAAAATAGTGTCCATCATTCCCGGCATGCTTACAGCCGCTCCGGAGCGAACACTTAAAAGAAGAGGGTTTTTTTTATTGTTAAATTTTTTACCTGTGACTTTTTCCAAATGTTTAATAGCCGATTCAATAGGCTCTTTTGCAAAGTCAGTTAATTTTTGTTTTTTTTGCAGGAATAAATTGCAAAGCTCTGTCGTTAAAGTGAATCCAGGCGGAACTTGCAGGCCCAGACGGGACATTTCGGCTAAATTGGCCCCTTTATTTCCTAATAATTTTTTATCTTCCAAAGAGCCTTCTGTATATTCTGGCCCGAAATGGTAGATGTATTTTTTTGATAGAGATTTCAACTGATTTGGCCTATTGAGTTTTTCTCTTTGAGATGTTTTGTTAGCATATTCCTTGTGTTTATTAGATTTTTCTGTTTCTAATTGTAAAAGGTTATTTAATAAGCTGTTTTTATTTTTTGAGCTTTGAATGCCGGTTCGTTTATACATTCTTTCCTTTTTGTATTTATGTCAATCTTATTTTTATTTCATTTTTTCCGTGAGAGCAGAAAATTTTACTGAAATATCAAAATTTAAACCATAGGAATATAACTTAAGTCAATAAAAAACTAAGTTGATCAGAGTTGTTT
>JAPPIY010000253.1:0-3748 GCA_026914095.1 Oligoflexia bacterium | reverse complement strand
GGATTTTGCAATGCGTTAAATTGCTTTCAAGCCTGAAAAACGGCAATTTTTTATTTTTTTGTCTATTTTTATAGCAGAATGCAGGATCGGGTTTTAGATGCTTTTTTTTATTGTTTTACAGCTAGCCTTACTGCTAATTGCTTTCTCTCTAGCCTGCTAAAAAGGGAAAGATAGGGTAAATTTAAAGATTCTCCTAGTGATTTTTGTATTTTCATTTTGTTATTGACAATCAAGAGCTGTAAGGTATCTCTAATAATTCTAGAATCTATTTTGTTCCATTAAACCTTGTTTTCCAATTAGAAGAAGAAGCAAGCTGTTTTGCAAAGCTTATTTTTTCATCCCTATCTATATTCTTAGGTAAATTGATATGAGCATGGTAGGGGTTATTTTCTTCAGGTATCGCTTGAACTGTTAAGCCATTTTTTCTAACTGATTTGGTTTCTATTTCTGCCCAACCATAAAAAGAATGTTTGTTTTCTTTTGTTGATCTTAATTCTGCATTTTTATCTTGGATTTGAGTAAGCTCTTTTTCTGAACAAAAACCAAAACGATCTACTGAAAGGGATTCACTTTCTTTATTAAAAAAAATATTAAAACCTATATTACCTTTAATAGCCCGTTTTGCTTGTCCGCTGGAAAAGTATGATTTAATAAATAAGGGAATGAAGATTATTACATGACATAGTTTACAAGGATATGACAATAACTTCTTTCACTGTATCTATAAGGAAATTCGCTGTTTCTATAACGAGGCATATCGGGCACGCTCCTTTCCTCTAAATAAGATTTGCTATAAACTTTTACTGCTGAAAATGGAATCGTTATTTTTTTCCCTTTTTCTAATCTTACAACACGGATATAGCTGGCTTCCTCGTGATAGGGAAGATAGATGACAACAGAAGAGACTTTATGAGTTTCACTAAAATTCCTTAATCTCAAATAATTCTCTTCAAGAACTTCTCCCTCCTTATTGTAAAGCAGGGCTTTAAATTTTTTATTAAATAGAGGGGCTTTGTCTTCTTCTTTTGTTTTTTTATAGCAGTACTCTCTCGTTGAGAGATTAAACCTTTCGTCTCCACTGATTAACATACGTGGGTATTTCTCCCTAAAAGATTCCCCTTCTTTGAGCTGTCCTCTCCTGCGGTATTCTTCTATGGAAGCTTTTATTTTTTCTGGCCTTTTAGGACGGTAACTGCCATAAACAATAATCTCCTGTAGCTCTGTATTTGGAAAGACAATGTTGGGGATAGGAGGCGCTGTTTTTAAACAACTCCATACAAAAACAAGAAAACAGCCTAAAAAAGAAACTCTCACCATAAATAAATTATCCTCTTTTTAAGCGCAGTCCCTCACCTCAATCCACAAAATTCCTTATATCCACTGTTTTAATTGTGGTTTTGGGCAAAAACGCCGAATAAACCTTGTTTCCTTTTGGACCTAAAATCCAAACCTGCAAATTTCTTTTTTCCCTATCTGCTGGAAGTGGAAACACAGCCATAGTGTGAGAAAAATCAAAAGGCTCTGTTTGAACAGCTCCATTATGATATAAAGTTTTAAAATTCATTGGAAGCGCCGGCCTTTTTACCTCTTGAAGGACTTTGCCGTCTTCTGTTAATTGAAAAGCCACAAGAGGGATTTTTTTATCTCCTATTTTTTCTGGAAAAGAGCTGGTGTTGAGATTTGTCTTATTAACAGTTATTTTTGGGACTATAAAAGAATCCCGCTTTTCACTGTAAAAACCAGAGACAACAGCTTTAACAGAGCTTTGCTTTGATTTGCGGTCGGAAAAATACAGTATAGATTCTCCGTACAATTCATAAGCGCTTGGAAGCGCTGGGCGCTGTTGGGAAAGAATCCAAAAGGTCTTTTGATAAGTCTCTCTGTCTATCCATTCTTCTTTAATATCTTCTCCCTCATTGCTCATAATGCTGTATCGGCCCTCTAAAAATTTCCATACTCTTCTATTTTTTTCATCAATCCAGGTGTCCAAAGCTCTGGGTATTTTATATTTTTTGCAACCTTCAAAAGGGCTTCCTCTAAATATTTCCTACATATAAATTTATTTTAAAATCCGCTCCCCGCTCATTTCCTCTAAAAAATTTATCCAGACGAACTAAAACCCCGGCCGGCTTTTCCGCAACCAAATCATAGCTTGAAAATTGAGGATGGGAGGGATCCCTTTGATATTCCTGCTCATTCATAGGCTCTATTTGAGGCGCTGATACAGATTGAAAAACCAAAGGGGATATTTTTGGCATAGAAGATAAAGAGCATTGTCTTGATTGGGCGACTTGCAATGGCTTTGGAGAGGTTTTGAGCTTATTTTCATTAAAAGAAGAGTTGGAAACCTCGGGGAAAGCCAGAGGAGGCCAAAACCATAAAGAAATAAAAAATGAGAATAAATAAAATATAACTCTTCTCCTTACAATAAATGCTCTTAAGATATCAGTGAATCTTTAAAAATCTTAAATTAAAAATTATATTTTTTCAAGGAAATTCTAGGAATTATAAGACTTAATTTCCCAAAAAATCTCCAAAAGCTTTTAATATTAAGGGTTTCAAGGGGTTTATTATGAGACAGAAAAAGGCAAGAGTTTGAAGTAATTAGAGCAGTTTTCTTTAGAGAAAAAAAACCATAAAGCCTTTAAATTTTTGGGAATCAAGTCTATAATTCCCAAAATTCTATGTTTTTCCCGCCTTTGGTTAAACTGCATCTCAAAAGCAAGATATTCTATCAAAGAAGAATGGGGAATAAGGAGACTTTTTCTCTGATTTCTTTTAGCGCCGGCTATTTCAATAATGAAAACTTGGCTGAGCTTGTTAAAATTTAAGCTTGATTTTTTTTAATCCTTTAATAGAATGAGCGGGATGGCTAAGTCTTTCTCAAAAAAGTATTACTTTCAGCTTGAAGGCATAGAGCCGTTATATAAGCTGATCTACAAATACAATTTAAGGGAAACAGCTTATAAACAGTTATTACAGTTTTATATTCAGTTTCAAAAAGCCAAAAATGACGATCAAGGGGAAGTTAAATCCTCTCGGTTAAATAAATAAGTGAGTTGGAGTTTTTCTTTTTCTAAAGCTTTAGAGTTTTCTCCTCTAAAAATCACACACATCACATTTGAGACAATAGCCCCTAAAGCTCTTAGCTCTTTTGCGGATTCTATCGCTTGCCCCCCTGTTGTAATTACATCTTCTATCAAGCATAATTTTTTCCCTTTTACATCTCCCCCCTCGCAGATTCTCATAGCGCCATAGTTTTTCGCCTTTTTTCTTACAAACCGTGAGGGTAGCTTGCTTTTCAAAGACAAAGCTGTGCTTAAGGGAATGCCTCCCATTTCTAAGCCAGCCAGAATTTCTGTTTCTTTAGGAATAAGAGGGGCTAGTCGCTCTATCACTTGAGATAAAAGCTCAGGATCAGATTCTATGCCGTATTTGTCAAAATATTCTTTGGATCGGAGGCCCGAGCGGAGTAAAAAATCCCCCTGTAAATAACAGGCTTTAAAAACTTTTTTTGCTAAATCGGCTTTGCTTAAAATCACTGAAGGCAAATGTAGCTGAAGCGCATAAAAATAGCAAGTTGTTCTTTTTTATGTTAATCTGTTTCTTGATGCAAGACAAAATCGCCCAGTTGAAAAAAAGAGCCAGTGAGCTTCCCTCCTTGCCGGGAGTTTATCTTATGAAAAAAAAGAGGGATCAGATTCTTTATATTGGCAAGGCAAAATCTTTAAAATCCCGTGTGGCTGGT
>JAPPIY010000337.1 GCA_026914095.1 Oligoflexia bacterium | reverse complement strand
CGGTCATGTGGAAGTCAGAACAGATAAAATGCTATGCGGCAAAAATAAAGATGAAATTTGCTTTTGCAGTGATTATTGCCAGGAAAGAAAACATTATGGCTGGCCTTATAAAATATTGGCTGTCTATGAGTGGAACCCTCAGTTTTTGGAATACGCTGATCAGACAATTTTGAGTGGGGATATATTAGTCAAACTTTAACCTTCATTTGAAATTATCTAATATACAAGCAGTTTCCGGTCTGGCTCTTTTGTTTGAAAGAGAGAGTGTTTTTCAACATCAGCATTTAATTGTTGCTGACTTAAACAGTTTAGATAAATTAAAAGCCTTTCTCAATTTTAAAAAAACAGGTTTTTTTTGGTGGGAGTTGCCCCCATTTCCACCAGCAAAATCCCCTTATTTAGAGAGCGCTGTCTATAAAAGAAAGCGATGGCAGGCCATGGCTCAAAATTCATTGCAGTCAGGGGTTTTTTTAGCCAGCCCTCAGGCTTTGCTAAAAAAGACAAGCATTCGGTTAAGCTGTTTTATGTTAAAAAAAGGAGAGAGTTTTAATTATGATATATTAAGCGATTACACTCATAAAGAATTTGTAGAAAGAGAAGGGGAGTTTTCTTCACGCGCTTTTTTAATAGATATATTCTCTCCCGTTTATGATCGGCCTTTTAGAGTGGAATTGCGGGGAGATCACATTCAATCCATTCATCTTTTGGATCCAACTTTTAAAAAAAGAGAGAGGGAGTTAGAGCAAGCTTTGATTTCTCCTATTTATGAGTGGAGTTTTAAAGGGGAAGATAGGAAAAAGCTATGTGATCATTTAAGGCGGGAAGAGAATAAATTACAGGCTGTTTTGCCTGCTGAATTATTTGAAAGTTTTTCTAGGGGAAAAATTTGCTTTGGCTTTGAAAATCTTTTAAATTGTTTAGATCAAACTTGCTCTTTGGATTTTTTCTCTAATCTGTCTCAAGTCTGGATTTTGGATCCTGAAAAAACAAAAGAGCATTTTTTAAATGAGCAATTAAAGCTACAAAAAGAGCAGGTGTTTTTTACTTCAGAGAATCTTTTTCTTTCTTGGGAAAAGCTGGAGGAAAAAGAGTTAGCGCTCTCAAAGAGCGACACTCATTTCTGCCAATCCTATTATCATTCCCGCGAAAGCCTGCCCTCGTGGAAACAGGGAGGCGGGAATCTTCAGAACGCGCTTCAAAATTTAAACCCGGCCGGTATAGATTTGCAAAATGATTTAAAAAAAATAGTGAGTTTTAAAAGGCCTAAAAATATAAAAAAAAGTTTAGAAGAACTGCCAGTTTCCACTCTTGTTTTTGTAGGCTCTAACCTCAAAGAGCTGAAGAAAGTGTTATTAAAAGAGGAAGTGATAAGCTCTGTAGAATCAGACTTTTTAGGGGGAAAAAGCCTGATTTTTGTTGAAAAACAGCTTAAAGAAAGTTTTGTGTATATAGGAGACACCGCTTATTTGAGAGCGGCTGATTTTATCACTCAAAAAAAACAAAATTTGAATTTTTTTGATTCCTTTAGACAGAGGGCAAGGGCTTTAGAATTTTCAAAATTAGAGATAGGGGATTTGCTGGTTCATAGGCAACACGGAGTGGGTGAGTTTATGGGCTTGCAGTCTTTAAAAATGAAAGATAAAAGAGAGGATTTTATTACGCTTTGTTATAAAGGCGGGGATAAGTTATTTGTTCCGGCTTATAAAGCAGTTGAAGTAAAAAAATATTCTAGAAAATCAGTTGGCTCTCTTTCACAAACTTTATTGGATCGCTTGGGAAATACTCACTCATGGGAAAGAAAAAAATCTAAAGCAAAAAAGCATATTCAAAGTTTAGCTATTGAATTGATAGAGCTTTATAAAATAAGAAAGCAAAAAAACCGACAAGCTTTTTTGCCTGTCGCCTCAGCTTTAGAAAATTTTGAAAAAGATTTTATTTGGACAAAGACTTTGGATCAAAACAGAGCCATTCAAGATATTATGTCTGACATGGATAAAGATTATGTAATGGATCGGCTTTTAGTTGGAGACACTGGTTTTGGAAAGACAGAGGTGGCCTTAACCGCTGTGTTTAGAGTCTTAGAAAATAATTTTCAAGTGTGTTTTTTAGCTCCCACCACTGTTTTAACTTTACAGCATTTTAAAAATTTTAAGGAAAGGTTTAGGAACACGCCTTTTAAGCTGGCTCTTTTAAATCGTTTTATCTCTAAAAAAGAAAAAGAAAATATTTTTAAAGGGGTGAAAGAAGGCAAGATTGATTTTTTAATTTCAACTCACTCTGTGTTTAGCTCTCAATTGTTTTTTAAAAATTTAGGGCTGTTGGTTTTAGATGAAGAGCATCGCTTTGGAGTTCGTCAAAAAGAACAGCTGTTTCGTTATAGAAAAAATCTGGATGTTTTATCTTTATCCGCCACTCCTATCCCCAGGACTTTAAATATGGCTTTAACAGGAATTAAGGATATTAGTGTAATCAGCCAAGCTCCAGAGAAAAGAAAGCCTGTTAAAATTATTTTAAAAAGCTGGACAGGGCAAATAGAGCAAGAGATTGCTCAAGCTTGCAAAAAGGAACAGACCCGTAAAGGACAGGTTTTATTTATTCATAACCGAGTGAAAAGTTTATACAACCGCGTGGAGCAGATTCAAGAGCTTCTTCCCGATTTTAAGATAGCTGTAGCGTATGGAAAAAGCAAAAATTTAGACAAACTCATGCTGGATTTTTTTAATAAAAAATATGACTTGCTGGTTGCGACTAATATTATTGAATCAGGGATGGATATACCTCAAGCGAATACTTTATTTATTGATCGGGCGCATGAGATGGGGCTGAGTCAAATCTATCAACTCAAGGGGCGGGTGGGGCGCAGTCAAGAGCAGGCTTTTTGTTATTTATTGTATCCTGAAAAAGAGACCTTATCTCCTTTAGCTAAAGAGAGGCTGGAGCTTTTGGAAAAATATTCTGCTTTAGGCTCTTCCTTTCAATTAGCCCTTCATGATTTGGAAAATAGAGGAGCCGGCTCTCTTTTTGGATCAGAGCAAAGCGGGCATATTCAAAGTCTTGGGGAAGAGCTTTATTTTGAGATTTTAAATGAGCAGTTGAAAAATCAAACAGAGATTTTTGTAGAGCCTGAAATCCATCTTCCTTTTTCTACAGGCATTCCCTCTAATTATATTTCTGATCCCCGATTGAGGCTGTTGTATTATAAAAATCTTTCTTCAGCTATTGATAGAGAAGATCGTTTGTCTATTCAAAATGAGCTGTTAGAAGAGTTTGGCTCTTTTCCTATAGAGTTGAAACATTTGTTTTTCCTTCTTGACATTAGAGAGTTTTGTAAAAACAAGCTGATAATAAATTTTAAGGCTGAAAAAAAATCTTTGACTTTAACTTTCCATGAGAAAAGCTTAATTTCCTCTCAAAAGCTTATAAATCTTTTGGAGAAAAGAAAAGGCCAGATGTTATCTGATAACAGCTGTAAGATTCCCTTTCAAACAGGGAATATAGTTAAAGAATCTCAAGAGATATTGGAGCAATTGGTTTAGCTTCTTTAGCTTGTGTTGCTCTTGTATAAAGTTTTAGTATGACTGATTCCATCTTCCTCTGTGAAAACGGGGATGGGTATCTCCAGAAAAAACTGAAAAACTCAAACAGCATCCATAAAGTTTAGCTTCTTTTTTCTGTTTCAAAAAGCGCTTTTTCAATGGCGGGGACATGTTTATTTAAAGCCTGTTTAATGCTTTCCCCTCTTTCCGCTTCATAAGTGATGACGGGAATATCTCTTTCTAATCCGCAGTAATCTCCTAGACTTCCTGGAGTGGGGTAGCCAATATCATCTGTCAGTTTATATCCTATAGCCTTTGCCATAATAGAGGCTTCCGGCAGGCAGTTGCCATTGGTGTTGATCATAGGATTCCAGGAATGAAGAGAGAGAATCAGTTTGACAGGATTGTTGTTTATCCATTCTACCAGATGTTTATTTTCCGCTTCACTGCAAGCTTTTGGCCCCGGATGGTATCTTTCTTTTTTAAATTGGCTCGTCCAATTTTTTGTTGGCAGATTTCGGTTTAAATCCACTTGATTGGCATTGGCTCTTTGCGCCGTTAAAGAGCCTTCTATATTGAAGCTAGGGACTAGATAAACTTTTAATTTGTAGGGGAAATTTTGCATCCATTTTTTTAAAAGGCCAAGAGCGATGTAATTCCCTTCAGGCTCATCTCCGTGGACTCCTCCTAAAATAAGAGCCACAGGGCCTGTAGAGCCAAAAACATAACTTAAAATAGGAAGGCCTTGAGAGCTGACTGCAAAAATTTTTGTTTGAAACATATATTTTTAACTTGTTTTGTAAATTATTAAACATTATATCCTATAGTTCAATTAGAAAATAAATATTGGCAAGAAATATTAAAATTATAGATTAAAGACTGAAAAGTAATGGTTTGGTTAAAAGCAGTTTAAAAAGTTCAAAAGCTTGCAAATAAACTTTCAAAGTCTCAGATAGGCTGGATGAATTTTGCCTTTCTCGTCTATGAATTGAGGACCCCTTGCTTTAGCTATATTGATCGTGTTTGCGTATAGCCCTTAACAAATCACACAAAAGCTCGTATTTACTTTCTTCAAATCCAACTCACTACAATTTATATTCACTCTTTGACGACTTGAATTTGTCCTCACTTCAAAAAAAACTTGAAAAAAATAGTCTGTCTGTGAAAATTTTTCACACTTTCCGCAAACTTATTTAAATTTCCTTGACACATTGTGTTTGTATGTATAGCTTGATGACTTCATGAAGATAAAACTAACAAGGCTTTTCATTCTTATAGTTTCAATTTTTTGGAGCTGTTTTTTTCCTGCCAGAGCTTTGGGGCAAGAGAGTTCTGACAGCCAGTTGACGGCTGATTTAGAAAATATTCATGAGTTGATTCATAGAGGCCAGTCTGAAACAGCTTTGGAAAAACTTCAGGCAATGACTGACAGCTATCCTGAGCGCTTGGATATTTTATTTCTTTTGGGGATAACTGTTGTTGAGGTAAGTTATAGCTCCCATCTGACTAAAGAAGAGAAAGGAAAACTCTTAGACGAAGCGATTTTTACTTTTCAGGCTATGTTATCAAAAGAGCCTCATCTTCACAGAGTCCATTTAGAATTAGCGCGCGCCTATTTTCTAAAAGGAGAAGACTCTTTGGCAAAAAAACATTTTAAACAGGTGTTAAAAGAAGAAACGCCTTTACAAGTGGAGGAGAATATCAACCATTTCTTAACTAAAATCAAGGAGCGCCGGCCTTGGTTCGGCCGAATTAGTTTTGAAGTCATGTACGACAGTAATATTGGCAAAATATCAGACGAAGATACGATTTATATTTATGGTTTGCCTTTTACATTAATAAATAAAGGCGATAACAATTCGGGAATGGGTTTATCACTGAGGGCTAATGGAGAGCGTCAACACAAAATAAATAAAAAGCTCCACTGGCGAACAGGAGGAAGCATTGATCACAAGGAGCAGGAAGGCGGTCAGTTTGATGAAATAACCATACAGGGTTATACAGGGCCACGCTGGTTATTGAATCAAGCAAATGAAATGAGTTTGCTGGTGGGCTTTCGTCACAGTCAGCGGGGGAACAATTCTAATTATCAAGATGTTTCAGTCCGTATTGAGACAGGCCACCATTTAGGTCCTGTGAAAGTGAGCATACAAACTTCAAACTATGATCATAAATCACAGCTACATGGAGAGGAGAAAAACATTCAAAAATACGAATTAAAGGGCCTATTCAATTTAACGTCAAGGCTTCAAGCGCAAGCAAAAATAGGCCAAGAGTATGACAAACCGAAATTTAGCTATCAAAATTCATCCCTTAGCTCAATAGAAGTTGGATTGAAGTTGACTCTGACGCAGAAAATTATCTTGGATTTAAGTAAAGAAGAGCAAAAAGTTAAGTATCAGGGAAACTGGTTTCCCTATATAGAAGATGAAACATCACGAAGGGATCAAATTAGCTTTGCGCGTTTGAAAGTCCATCTCGGCTCTTTTGAATTGTTTGGTTTTAGACCCTATTTGTCTCTTGTGAAGGAAAAACGTGAAAGCAATGCCCAGCTTCATAGTTATAAACGGAATTTTATTGGCCTGAACTTTATTCGTGACTATTAAGCAGTTGGCCCCGAAAGGAGCAGTTAGCTGTTTAGTCGTCGCTGAAAAAGTCAGGGAAAAAGTTTTTTTATTCAAAAGCTTGCAAAAAAAATTGAGGTCTAATGGGGGCAGATTGAAAATTTGACTACTATATATTTGACACCCCACAATGAAGACTAAACCCGACAAGAAAACCCATAAAAAAGCGGGAATTATACGCTGATACAGCAAATAATCTATGATAGCCTAAACATAAGGGTTTCAGAAGGTTATTATGAGTCAGAAAAAAATTAAAGCTCTAAGCGCATGAATTTATGAAAGAAGTTGCTCCTATAAAGAATTACCGAACAACAATACATTTTAAGGCTTTTGTTGCTGTGTTGTGTATAATTCCCAAAAAAGCTAGAAAACGCCTTCAATTTTGATAAAAGATAAGTTAAGGTCGGTTGTCTCTTTGACTGAATTACAATATCCACAAAGGGAACTGAAACCCTTATATTTAAAGCTTTTTTGGGAAGTCATGTATATAATTCCCCTTTTTTTACAAAAGATGTTGACATTTTTTTAATTATGTGTTGACTTTAGAAGGGTGTTTTGTAATGTTTCATATTGAGCCCATATTGTCATTTAATTATGCATAAATTTTCAAGAAAAACAATAAAATCCCTCAAAAACTGCATAAACAAAGGATTTTTTATGTAAAAAAAATTAGCAAAAAGCCTCAATCCTTTAGTCCGATTGGCCGATAAGGGTAATGTAAAGTGTGGATGACACTGTGAAATATCTAAATTGCCAAAGTGAAAGGATTAGAAAGCGAGGCTCAGTGAATGATGTTTCAATTTGATTGTTTTCATAAATAAACAATTAGTTTTTGAATGCTGTTAATAAAACAAAAGGAGGTTTTTATGAAAAAAGCATTTATAGTATTTTTAGGATTAAGCCTTATTGTTCCTCAGGCTTTTTCCAAGACAGATCCCTATGATATTAAGTCTCTGGATCCAGGCTTAATTGAAAAGGTGGAGGCCAAAATTGCCTCGTTTAATAAAAAAGGAAAGGAGAAACAAGTAGAGTTTTGGACTTCTATTTTAAACGCTTTACATGGGGATAATGTTCAAAATGCTCTTGGGACAGCTGTTATTAAGCTGGGGACTTCTAAAAATAAAAAGAATCGCAAATTATGGAATAGAATACTCAGCGCTTTGCATACCGTTCAAAGCATACAGTTAATGGAATATGATGACTATGATCTTGATCTAGCCTTGATTAAAATAATAAAGGAAAACTTTGCTCTCGCAACAGGAAACGAGGCTCAGGCTTGGCGTCAGCTTTTATTGGCTCTTTCTGGCAAGAGTAGCGATCTCGCAGGCTCTGTTGTTTCCTTAAAGCATTATATGACAAATATGGCCAGTGAAAAGCCTGCCAATTGGAATCAGCTGATTGATGGATTGGAGAAATATGTATTAGATGGCTACGGACATTTAACAGCTGAGGTCCGCTCTACAGGCAAGCATACTTATGATATTTACTCTGAAGATGGGGAAAAAATAGCCTCCATTAATGCCGCTGATCCTGCTTATGGCCTTCCTCCCGGAGAAACTGTTGGGGGAGAAACAACCGGCCACCAGTCCGTCAAGGATGGAAAAGTTCGGAATGGACAAACTCAGTGGAGAAGGCAGTTTGCTTTTGAAGCGCAAGGAGATACAAACTATTTATCTTATGGTTATTGGGCAAGGTACCAGTCTGTTGGGGAAACAGATAGCAATTACAATGAAAGACAGACTGCGGTTTTCTATGCGGGTGATAATCCTGCCAGCAATATAGACAGTGTTAGAGGAATGGCTGTTTATCAGGGAAAAACTCTGGGTGTTTGGACTTCTAATGTTCCTGCCAATAATCAAATTAATGAATTCACTGGCAAGGTGAGTTTAACAGCTAACTTTGAAAAAAATACTATTAGCGGAAATATTAAGGAATTAAGCGCTTCCAATTTACCGAATCAAATTGATTTAGGGTCAGCGGAAATGAGTTCAAATGGTCAATTTAGCGGAATAACATCTGCTGATGGTTATGATAATGGAAATTGGGAAGGAAGATTTTACAATCATGATAGCCCAACACAGGCTCCAGGACAAGTTGGCGGAACTTACAATATTAATGAGGGAATACAAGAAGAAGATATTAATATACAAGGAGCTTTTGGAGCTGATATGGAGATTCATGTTGAGAGTTATCGTTCGCAACAATAATAATTTTGTTTTAAAGTTAAATTATAGTATAGTAAAGCCACTTAGGTTTTTAAGTAAAAATGTCTAGCATTGGCGCTTGAAAACTTAAGTGGTTCTTGCTATTATAAACTTTAGTATATTCTTTCTTTCAGCTCAAAACCAAAAAATCCCGTATTTACGGCTTTCTTCAATTCTTTGTTTTTTTCATCGGCAAGGGGGTTAAAGTCAGTAATAAAACAGAGTATATAGCTTTTTAAATGCCTTGTGTGGAAATCACTTAATTATATGTCTTTCGATCAAAAAAGCTTATGAAGTTTTAATAGATCCTCAAAAAAGACAGAGATACGATCAATTTGGCCATCAAAGCTGGACCTCCTCCTCTTCACAAACTCAAACCGAAGACATTTATTCAGAAAGCTTTAAAGATATTTTTAAAAAAAATCAAAGTAGTTTTAATAAAAATTTCGACAAAGAATTAAAGAACATCTTCAAAAAAGATTTCAACAAAAATCAAGACCCTTGTAAAAAAATGTTCTAAATTTAATCATACACCTTTTCACAAAGTGGTCTATGATCGCATTGTTCAATAATAAAAAAGTTTTTCAGTATTAGCTCATTAAAAAAACATTTCGTTTAGGCTCTTGATAATTTTTTCAAAATTTTTTGTAAACAAAGTGTTTATTTTGATGACAAAGTTGTGAAAATTTTTCCTCTGTCCTTGTGAAAATCTGATAAAAACTGGTTTTTTTGGGCTTTTTATGTCATATTTCAACTACTTTAATTTTAGTAAAAATTTTGGAATTATGAGTTTATACCGATTTTGTTTGAGTTTTGGTGTTTTTCGTGAAGATTCCCGCTTACGCGGGAATGACTGTCATATTGAAATTTCAAACAAGGGTGGTTTAAAAAGCTTTTTTTTGCTTTGTATTTTGTGTTTTGTTTCTTTGTCAGGTTGGACGGAAGAGAAGAGTTATTATGAAACTCTAGGTGTCTCCCACACGGCGACACAAGAGGAGATCAAGAAAGCCTATCGCCGGCAGGCGCAAAAATGGCATCCTGATAAACATCCTTCAGCAGAACAAGATAAAGCCAAAGAAAAATTTCAAGAGATTAAAAACGCTTACGAGGTTTTAGCAGATCCTCAAAAAAGACAGAGATACGATCAATTTGGCCATCAAAGCTGGACCTCCTCCTCTTCACAAACTCAAACCGAAGACATTTATTCAGAAAGCTTTAAAGATATTTTTAAAAAAACAGAGAGTGTGTCAAAAAGGCCCATTTCTCAAAAAAGTATTTATTTGTTTAAAAGGCTGATATTGCTGAAAAATTCTAAAGCCACAACTGAGATGTATCTGGCTTTGTTGGATACTATTTTGAAACAGCTTTTAGCCGAGTTTAAAATGTCCGATTTTAATAAAAAAACGAGAGAGAGAATTTTGCGGGATATTGCGCCGTCTTACATTCAAGAAATTAAGGATATTATAACTTTAAAAATAGGTGAAAACTATATCACCTATCCCGTTCATGAGGAAAAACAAAAAGAAGAGCGTCTTAGGAAGAGTCTTGGGAAATTTATAACTGAGGTGGAAAATAGATATGTGGTTGAGGAAATCACTTTTAAAGAAAGGCAGGCTGTTGAGTTATTCTATCAGTTCTCATTTTTCAATCAAAGGCTGAATGACTTTTTAACAAAACAAAAAATAAAACTAGAATTATTGAGTAAAGAGCAGGAAAAGCAATTAACAGCAGAGGAAAAGCGGGAGTTAGATCATTTTCAAAAAGAAGAAAGAAAAGATCTCCGAGTTTTTAGAAAAATATTATCCTCTTTAGGCTTGCCCAGTCAGACTCATCATGAACTCTTATTGAGAAGTTACTTAGACGCTTTAAAAAGCTCTCTGTTTAATGAGAAATTTGGTGAGAGGCTTTTAACTGCTGGTTCTGACAATTCCCATCAAAGGCTTTATATGGAGGATAGGGAAATTCTAAAGGCTTTAAAGACAGTAAAAACCTCTTTTGATTCAATTCACTATGAAAACTTACATAGGATGTCTAATCCCTTTAGCTCTAACTTCTTAAAAAACTTTCCGGGCCAGTTTATTGTTTTTCAAGCCGCTATTGGAGCTTCTCTTTATAGACAGGCTATGAGTGATCCTTATTTGTATGGAGCCGAAAGAAATCCAGAATTATTGCTGGAAACAATGAATCACAGTTTAACTCCTTCCGGCGCCGCTAGTTTTTTTATTTTTGTCGCTGTCAGCCAACAAGTGAATTATCGCCTTTACGGTTTAGGCCGTTGGATGGATGGCAGGTCTTTAAAAAGCCCTTTTGGCAAAATACCTCTCAATGGAAAGCTGGGGAGATCAATAGCTCCTGGAGCCGGGCTGGGGCTGGGTTATTTTGCCTCTGTTATTTTTGATGAGCTTATTATTCGTGATCCTCATTTAGTCCCATGCGCTAAAACTTTGTATAAAACAGCTCCTGTAGAGCTTATGAGGGATCATGCCAGCCCTTGTGAGAAATTTTATAACAATTGGAGCCGGAGCGAGAAATGGAAGCACTATGCCGTGGATATTGCCACTTTAATTGGATCGGGTATCTTGTCTCATAAATTTATTAACTCTGTATTGTATGCTCTTCGCTTAACAAGCGCCGGCTCTAACTTATTGATTGGCATGACAAAAACAGTTGGTTTGCGCGCGGCTGGCTGGGCGGGTTTTTTTGTTCATATGTATTTCTTTATGGAGTTTCATAAAGTTTTAGATAAATATGTGGGGCAGCCTTTAAAAGAGCAGTTAAGCGCCGGGGAGGTTAAAAACAGTTTAATGGAATTGACAGATCATTTGAATCAAGATCTGTATGAAATCCCTTCTTCCAGCGAGCTTGTTCAGAGCCATTCCAGCGGAGAGCTGGCGGAATATTTTAACGAGCAGCTTAAAAGGACAGAGGGAAGAATAAAAGCTCTGGGAGTTAAATTTGCAGGCTGGGCTAATACCGCCGGGCAGATTTATGGTCAATCCGCTGGCTTATGGACACAGCAAATCAATAAACTGCTTTTGCCTTATGAATCCTCTTCCCGTTTGTTAAAAGACCTATTTATTTTATCTCAGTCCGACTATAATTCCCATGTTGTTAAAGATCAGGCTTGGGATTCTTATAAGCGGGTTAATGAGGATAATATAGAGTATTGGAATCGTTTAAATATGCTGGCAAGGTTTGATACCGGCGTTTTTGAGAGAGACATAGAGTATTATCAGCAAAAATACTGTTCTCAGATAGATGACAGCTTTTCATTGTGGAGTGGTTTTTGCCTCAATTCCACAGGTTTTTTTGAAAATGGAGAGTTTAGGGAAAATTATAATACCGTTCTCTTTTTTGAATCAGCTCAGTTGATTTACAATCATTTAAAAACAATTTCTTTAAATAGAAGTTATGAATTGAATCCCATTCATTATATAGGGATGGGAAACAATGAGTTATTTTCATCTGATCCCCAATACGCTGTTAAAAAGTTAGATTATGAGCTTATGCTATATCCCTTTCAGGAAACGAAAAGAGTGAACTATGATAAAAAATTTGTGCTCTCAAGAAAGTTAATAGGAGCGGGTTTAAATTGGAAAGATAGCTTATCTTACTTAACTTCTGAGCAAATTTTGAAATTGAAGTCGGAGCTATGCGCTGGTTTTTTTCCAGATTATAAAACAGATCCCGATTCTGGAGAATGGTATCATTACTGTTACAACCCTTCTGCGTATTTAATAGAAATAGAAAAGACATGTGAAAACTGGTATCCGGAGACTCAAGCTAATTATGAAGGCTGTATTGAGTTTTTTGACTCTTCTAAGACAATAAAACAAAACTTAGGTTTCAAAATGTTAAGCGCTGGAATTTACTTATTAAGAGACATTGTTTCTGAATTAGAAAGAAAAGGGTATCTTTTGTATGAAAATCAATCTGTGATAAATAATATTCAGATGTTTCAGCCTGTTTTAGATCTGATTGAGGCTATGGAGGTTTATAAAAAAGGAGAGCGAAAGTTTATATGGGATCAAGAAAATTTTGTCCAGTATAAAAACCAGCTCAGCGCTGAGCAGGAAAAAGATTATTTAGAAAAGCAGTTTGAGCTTTCTAACCCTTATGTGTTAGCGCAAAATATGATCTGCGGCTCTAAACCTAATAAACAGAGCTTTTATTTTATTCTCAATGGCGATAAACAGGAAGAGGATTTTTTATTTTCCTCTAAAAAGTTTTTTAGGTCTGATTCCCTGCTTGTGTATCATTTTTCTGCTGGTGAGTATCAGCCCATAGATAGAATGTGCGCAAATCTTGTCAGTAAAAACAGCAGTATCCATAGTTTTTTATTTGATATTCCCGCTCAGTTAGAGGGGCAAAACTATGAAAATCTTTATTTGGCTTTAGAAAAGCTGTTTAAAAATTACTCTTCCACTCAAAAGTTAGAGCTGGCTTTTAAAAATTTATCTCAAGAGCAGTTAGACGACATTGGAGGCAGAATCAGTCAAGATTTGGAGTTGATTACAGAAAACTATTATAAAGACATTATTGAGCTGGAGAGTCCTGTTCATACAAAAAGCTCTTTAGAAGATTTTTTAAATTATTATAACAAGAATCGTGTTTTATGGGATATTCGCTCTTTCACAGGAGGCTTAAAGGGCTTGGAAGTTTCTATTTTCCAAGTGAATTATTGGCTGGACACTTTTAAGAAACTGCTTTTAGCAGGAGAGCAAACTCAATTAAATAAAGCGTTTGATGGATTTAAAGAAGAGTTTGAATTTAATCAAGAAGAGTTCGAAAGAATGCAGGCAGAGGTTTTATCTTTATTGCAGTCTTACAACGACACCTTTACAAAAGCTCAAGGCCCTTATTTTACATTTCCTGATAAAAAGTTTCTTCAAGAGATAAAAAATAATTTAGGTGAAAGTGATAAAAAGATTTCTTTTTTAGATAGGTTGAAACGAGAATATTCCAATTCCGCAAATCCTATTATAGTCAATTCAGATGTGATTTTGTCTCATGTTCTAGCTCATTCTACTCCCGTTCAGAATACATTGGCAAAAATTAGGCGTATAGAGAAAGAAGAGACTTTTAATCCCAACGCCGCGCGAGAATTAGTTTCTTCAGGCCTGATGCGGCAAGAAAGAGTTTTTCAGCTAAAGTGGGAGCAATTGATTGACTCTGTTTTGATTGAATTGAATAGAAGTTTTGTTAATTTCTTTAATCAGCTAGGGCCTTTACAGTTAAAAGAGGGTTTTGAAGATCAGATGGCCTCTTTTCAAGAAAATGAATTTGCTAGAGAGCCTTGAAAAAATGCTTATCGCTTAAAATCTCGATAGGAAAAGTTTAAAAATTTCAGACTTAGTCGGTTCTAAAAATGTCCAGTCATTCCCGCGAAAGCGGGAATCTCCAGAAAAATTCAAACAATATCAGTATGTTATACCAATCTGGTTTAAATTTTGAGGTCTTTTTAAGATTTCCGCCCCCGTGTTTCCACGAGGACAGGCTTTCGTGGAAATGACAGCTCTAGCTTTAAAATCCAAACAGGATCCGTATGACTAATCGGACTTGATTTCAACTGTGGCAAAACCTCTTCCCGGCGCTTTAAAGTTGGTGAGCTGTCCTTGATAAACTCGGCCTGCCAATTGCTGGATTTGATCTTTATAGACATAAGCTCTTAAATCCAGTTTCCACTCTTGATCGTTTGAATCTTTTATCTTAGAGGGAGCTATGTATTCTTGAGCTAAGCTGTTATGTTGGAATAACTCTTCAAATTTTGGACGGCTCAGGCTGGCCCCTTTATAAGCCATTTTTCCTCCATAACCTTGGCAGATTTTGAAAAAATATTTTTTACGGCTTTGCCATAACTCTTGTTTGTTGTCAGAGTTTAAAATTTTGGTTTTTAGCAGGTTTTTTTTAATGTCTTTTAATTCCGGCCAATCTTCTGAGCGCCAGTCAGCCAGTCTGTTTTTATCCGCTAAAAGACAGTAATCCTTAGGTTGAGGGAGTATCAGACATGTGTTTTTTTGATAAGCTTTGGCCAGTGCAGGATGATTTTCAAAATAAAAGTCTGTAGCGCGGTTGTAAATAAATTCTATTTTTTCATCCTGTGGAGTGTAAAGATAATGTTGGCTATCTGTTTTTAATTGCTTGGAATCTAAAATTTCCATATTCCACCCCATGGATTTAAAAAAATCTTTATACATAAAGAACTCTATAGCCATTTTTTGCTGGAGCGGCTCTTCATCTATTAAAACAATTTTTGAGGGAGGAGATTCTTTTTTATTAAAGATCATCCACTCTTTTTGAAAGGAGGCTTTTAAATCCTCTAAGGCTGTTTTGTAGTCTAAGTTTTTAAATTGGTAAAGAGTGTTCACCAATAAAAAAGCCGAAGCGTTTGTATTCACTTCAATGAGTTGCGCTGTCTCATTGTTTAAGTGAAAGTCATAAGCCATTAAAACCGAATCCTGTTTTTTATTTTCTAAACTGGGATAAGTTTGAATTTCTGCCAGATGTTTTTGATAGTCTTTATTATTTCTTAATTGGTAAAGGCTTTGAATTGTTTTTTTTATCTGCTCATAACTGGTTAGAGGCAGGCGAATGGCTTGGTCAAAAAACAGAGCTTGCCACTTGTTTTGTTTTAAAAACTGATAGGCTAGGGGAT
>JAPPIY010000315.1 GCA_026914095.1 Oligoflexia bacterium | reverse complement strand
CTATAGAGAAATACGGAAGCTATGATAAAAATAATAGAAAAGGAATGTATTACACAATAACTCAAAAGCCAAATAGTTCTGGACTATTTCTTAATTGTAATGCTGATCTTGTTCAAGTCCAACACACTTCAGGACAAATTATTTTAGAATGGACAATAGATTCTGTAGCAGAAAGATTCTCTCAAAAAATAAAAAGTGTTATTCTAGTTTCTGCTAAAGTAGAATTAAGAGAAGATCGAGAATATTTTTATTATTATCGTGCTAGGTTATTAAAAGGCAGTATGGATAGGCGGGGCTTAATCAATGCTTTTATATCAGGAGACTTTGTAATAGATTTAAGATTGCATGATAAAAAAACTATGGCAAGAAATCATGGGACAGGTTTTAGAGTTCAAGAAAATAAACTCATCAACTTGTTTTCAAATATATCCGAAATAGAATTATAAGTTTGGAGTAAGTTATGTACGAGATACAGATAAATAATAACTATGATTTTAAAAAGGAAAGCTACTCAACTCACTTTCCTAATCTTCATAAGTATCCAGCTACAATGTTACCTCAAATTGGTATTGAGCTTTTTAAAGAATTAAAGATCGGTAAAAATAAATTATTAGATCCTTATTGCGGGACAGGATCTTCTGCTCTTGCGGGAATCGCTGTTGATTTTTCAGAGTTCTATGGCTTTGATATAAACCCCTTGGCTATTCTTATCTCTAAGGCAAGATATGAAAGACTAAATATAAAAAAACTTTTTAATTATAGAGAATCTGTTGAAGAGGCTGTTTATTATGAGAAAGACAATATTTTACCTCCTTTTGTGACAAATATTCATTTTTGGTTCTCAAAAAGATCTATAAAGGATCTATCAGTTATAAGGAACTCTATATTAGAAGAAGTGGAAAATGAAAAATATCAAGCTTTATTTTGGTTAGCTTTTTCTGAAACCGTTAGATTTGTCTCCTATACTAGAAACAGTGAATTTAAGCTTTATAGGATGCCAGAAGAAAAAAGAAAAAGCTTTAATCCTGATACTTTTGATTTGTTTTTTAAGAATTTAGATAAAATTTTAAACACTTATATTAAATTTTATTTGCCTTTACTAAACAAACAAAAGTTTTATTTTTACAGTAAAGAGTTTGAATATGAAAAAAATAAATATGATGTCGTTTTAACTAGTCCTCCTTATGGAGACAGTAGGACAACAGTAGCTTATGGACAGTTTTCTACACTTTCTAGTGAGTGGATTGGCTTTCCTAACTCAAGAAAAATTGATTCCAAGCTTATGGGAGGGAAAAAGGTTAAGACTTTATACGACAAAGGAGTTTTATCTGAATCTATAAAAAAAATAGATCAAAGAGATTCTAAAAGAGCTTTAGAGGTTTCCTCTTTTTATATAGATTTAGAAAAATCTATTAAGGAAGTATCACAAGCTATAACAAGTAAAGGTTTTTCTATTTATGTTGTTGGAAATAGAACTGTGAAAAATATCACTTTAGCAACAGATCAATTTATCGCAGAACAATTTGAAAAAAATGGTTTTAGGCACATTTTAACTTATGAGCGCGCTATTTCATCAAAGGTTATGCCCTCTCAAAACTCCCCAACAAATATCGCAGGGAAAAAAGTCAATACGATGCATAAAGAATATATTATTGTTTGTCGAAAATTTTAACATAGAGAAGTTATAAAATCTCTTACAGATAATTTTAAATCTTTTGCCAAGCAGATAGAAACAGGAGTGGAATTTTGGCTGGCTTATGTAGGCATGACAAGAGCTAAAGAAAGACTGACGCTGTCTTTTGCTAAAAAACGAAAATTTTGGGGAAGAGAGCAATACAACCCCCTTAGCTCTTTTTTATCTGAAATTTCGCAAGAGCTAATCTTTCAAGAAAGTGTCTCTCTCTATAAAAATCCAGAATTTGAATCGGATTACTAACAAATTATTCCAGACTCTTTTTGTTAAAGGCTATCACTGCCAATGTTTAGCTTTTCCAAGACTGCCAGTAATCCGCAATTTCCAATGAAGAAATTTCCGGCGATCTTTTTAAAGGCTGTTTAGAGTCAAGCATAAGGGCATATTCGTTGGTATGAGTTTTGCCTGTTACAGCTTTTATAGCTTTCGGATGAGGGCCATGAGGGAAACCGGCGGGATGCAAACTCATCATCCCTTTATCTAAATTATCTCTGCTGAAAAAATCTCCTTTATGATAAAAAATCACTTCATCATAATCTGTATTTTGATGATAGAAGGGAACTTTTAAAGCAGTTTCATCCTGCTCTAAGGGGCGGGGCAAAAAACTGCAAACAATAAAATGATCGGTTAAAAAAGTGCTATGAATGCTGGGGGGAAGATGAGCGCGGTGACTTGTAACAGGCATAATATCTTTCATGTCCAAAGTGAAAGGAAATAAATCTCCTTGCCATTCCACTACATCAAAAATACATTCCTCATAGCTAAATTGAGTGCTTTGATTTTGATGGAAAATTATAATTTTTTTTACTTCCAAAGAATTTTCCTTAAGATAGGTTTTAAGTCTTTCTAAATCCGGTTGCACCAACGCGCTTGAGTCATACAAAGCATTTCTTCCTAAAAGCCCCCGATCCGGTTCTCTAAAATGACCTTTTAAGCTTTCCACTACAAAAAAAGAGCTTGGCTCTTCAGGTTTGAAAAAATGAGTGAGACACTTAGGAATAACAATATACTGCCCCGCTTGATAATCTAACAGGCCATATTCTGTTAAAACAAGCCCTTTTCCTTTGTGACAGAAAAAGAGAACATCTCCATTGGCGCTGGCAAAAGCCGAATTAGGTGTCTTTTCCAATTGATAAAAAGAAATATTTAAAAAATCATTATAAAGGAGTTTTTTCCAACACTCTTTCTGTTGAAGTTTCGCTAAATTGAACATGCGGGGTTTTAAATCTCCCTCAATATGAGACCAGCGGGTACTGGGCTTCTCTTTAATGAGGTAAGAGACAGGGCCATAAAAGCCTCTCTGCCCTTGTTCTTCTTCAAAGTGGTCCTTTGGTATATTTTTATGAGGCTGTCGTTTTTTCATAATTTTAACAATACCTTAACATATCTTTTGTAATTTTTTTAATAGCTGTTAACTCAAATAGCCTCTTTTCATTTGATCTCTTTCTATAGCGTCAAACAAAGCTTGAAAGTTACCCTCTCCAAACCCCTCATGGCCATGCCGTTCTATCACTTCAAAAAAAATAGGGCCAATCACATTTTTTGTAAAAATTTGAAGAAGATAAGTTTTTTCATCTCCATCCGCTAAAATCTGATTCCTCTCTAAATCTTTTACATTCTCCTTTACAACAGGGAGTCTCTCTTTCAGCATTTCATAGTAGGCAGAAGGTGTGTCTAAAAACGACAAGCCTTTCCGCCTTAAGCGCTCAATAGCGGGAACAATTTGTTGAGTTAAAAGAGCAATATGCTGAATGCCAGCACCATGATACTCCTCTAAATATTCTTGAATCTGCGATTTTTTTCCTCTCTCATCCGGTGAAGGCTCATTGATAGGAATGCTGATTGTATCACAAGGAGATTTCATCACTTTAGATAACAAACCGGTCTTGACTCCTTTGATGTCAAAATATCTTCTTTCTGTAAAGCCAAAAATGTTGGAATAAAACTCACTCCAGTGATTCATTGCGCCTGTTGGAACATTATTGGTCAGATGGTCAATTAAAAGCAAGTGAGAGCTTGAAGCTTTGTTTGTGAAAGAAAATTGTTTCATCCAATGGCTGTCTTCTTTTTGATAATCGTCTATAAAATAAATTAGAGAATCCCCCACTCCATAGATAGCGGGAAAGCTATGACTGGAGTCCTTTTCCACAGCTTTAGCCCCCCGGCTACAGGCTATTTCTAAAGCTGTTTGAGCTGGTATATCCACGCGAAAGCCTATAGAGCAAACACAGGGGCTTTGCCGCTGTTTCATAAAATCTTCAGCAAAGCTGTTTCTCTCTTTATTGATAACAAACTGGCTATCCCCTTGCTGATACAAAATAACATCTTTCTTTTTATGTTGCGCTGTTTTTACAAAGTCCAGTTGCTGAAAAAGACTTTCCAGCTTATTTGGCTCAGGACTGGCATATTCAATAAAATCCAATCCATTTAAAGGGATGCTCTTCATACTAACTGATTATAAATAGATTTTTAAAATTTACAAGTTTTTTTAGTCTCTTTAAGTTTTTCTATTTTGTGATCCGAATTTTAACTAAAAATGACTAGTAACTTCAATAAATTATAGTGATTCATCCATTTACAACGAAAAACTAAAACAAGCGCAAATTTAAGATCACAGGGTGTTTTGTGACACAATATATACCTAAAACTTTTGATCTGATTTTTAACTGAAGACAAGCTGATCATTTAAAGTTGTATAAAATAAAGGCTCAAAACGAGTTCGGATTTGAACATAGGGCGACTGAAAGTTGCCCTGTGGCAAAACTTTGGACTGAATTTTGAGCTTTTATTTTCAGTTTTGAATGATCGGTTCAGAGTTTAGCTTTATTTGAGTGGTGGCGGGACATCTGGCTGGTTTTCAGGCAAGGCCTTTTGAAAATACTCTTCTAAAAGACAGTTTTTATTTATTTGTTCAAGAGTGGGAAACTGCCGTATATTCACTTGAAACCTGTTGGCATTATACAACTGCGGAATCAAAAATAAATCCGCTAAAGTGACTTGATTAGAAAAACAAAAAGCTCCCGATTTATTCTTCAAAAAAGCTTCACAAGCTGTCAGTCCCTTTTCAATCCAATACTGAGACCATTTTAATTTATCAGATTGAATTTTACTTTCAATATATTTTAAAACAGACAGGTTTTGTAAAGGCTGGATGCCAGAGTTTATCATCTCACAAAAAGACAAAATTTCAGCTTTTTGAAAAGGATTTTTAGGCAGCAAAGCCAGCTCTGGCTGTAACTCTTCTAAATAAAGAAGAATAGGCAAAGACTGAGTTAAAACTTTATCTTTATGTTTTAAACAGGGAACCTGAGACAAAGGGTTTATCTTTTTAAAGCTGTCTTGAAACTGCTCTCCCCCCTCTTTTAACAAATGAACGGCTTGGTAATGAAATTCTATTTTTTTAAAATAAAGCGCAATGCGGACACGATAAGCTGAAGAAGAGCGATAATAACTATAAAGCATCAAAGAGTCCATCTTTAAAGAGGGTAGTTTCTTTAAAAAAGCCAGTCAATCATAAAAAAACATTTTACTTTCCAGTTCCTCTATGTTATACTTCAAGGCATGTCAGCTAAAATTTTAACAGGTCCTCAAGACAGCCTTGAAAAAATAAATTCTAAAGAGCCTATTAGAACCTTCGCCATAACTTTATCAGCTGGACTTATTATCTGCTTTATAGGGGTTGGCTGGTCAATGGATTCAAAAATCGCTAGAAATGAAGGCCGATTGGAATCTCTCAGTTCAGAAGTTAAATCAGTCAAAGAAGACTTACAGGCGGAAATTGCCGCAGTCAAAGAAGACTTGCGGGCAGATATTAAAGAAGTTAAAGAAGACATAAAAGCTCTTGACCAAAAAATAGATAAGCTTTTAAATAAATAATCAGATTCTATTTACAAAAGGAAAAAGCGTTGAAATTAGGAACTTTAAAGTCTTCCTCCAGAGATGGAAAATTAGTTGTTGTCTCAAAAGACAATAAAAAATGGACTTCAGCGGAGCAAATAGCCCCTAATTTGAGAACAGCTGTTGAAAATTGGACCGAAGTTCAGCCCAAACTGAAAGAGCTCTACAAAAAGCTAAATCTAGGTCAAGCTCCTGCCCAAGATGTGAAGGAAAAGGAATTTTTGTCTCCTTTGCCAAGAACTTTCCAATGGATTGACGGCTCTACTTTTATTCAACATATTAAACTGGTCAGAAAGTCCAGAAAGGCCCCTTTGCCTGAAACTTTGACGACCATTCCTCTGGTCTATCAAGGAGCTGGAGACAGTTTTTTAGCCCCGACTGAAGATATTCCCCAAAGCTCTTTTTCCAACGGAACTGATTTTGAAGGAGAAGTGGCTGTTGTGGTGGATGATGTTCCAATGGGGGTCAGTATTCAAGACGCTCACAAGCATATTATCTTATTTTTGCTGGTGAATGATGTTTCCCTAAGAGCAATAGCCTTAGAAGAGCTGAAAAGAGGCTTTGGCTTTTTACAGAGCAAGCCTTCTTCTGCCTTTGCGCCTTTTGCGGTCACTCAAGAAGAGCTGGGGGACAGCTGGAAAGAAGGGCGTATTCACTTGCCTCTGCTTGTGAATTTTAACGGAGAGTTTTTTGGAAAAGCCCATGCTGGAGAAATGCATTTTAATTTCGCTGAACTGATTTCTCATTGCGCGAAAACCAGAAAACTCGCAGCGGGAACAATTATAGGAAGCGGCACAGTCTCCAATGAAGACCCTGCTAAAGGAAGCAGTTGTTTGGTGGAAAAACGAACTTTAGAAAAAATTCAAACAGGCTCAGCCCAGCAGGCTTTTATGAAAGAAGCACACCACATAGAGATCAAAATGTTAGATAAAAAGGGACAGGATATTTTTGGGGCCATTTCACAAAAGGTCAAAGCCATTTGATAAAATTGGAGAAAAGAAAATGCTAAATAAACTAAAAAGCTTGTTTATTCTTTCTAACTCAAAAAATAAAATAGCGTCTCCAGCTTTTTTTACAGTTTTAGCTTTTATACTTCTATTAGTTTTCACTTGGTTTTACCTCTCTAAACCTTCTTTTCAAATTCAAGAAGAAGAAAAAATTCACAGCTTTTTACAAACGGAATTTCAAAACCTTCTTTCAGGTTTTATTGAAAAACAACATCCAGAAGTGAAAGAAATAAGCTTTCACAAAGTTTGGACAAAAAAAACAGCCAAACCAAGTGAAATAAAAATCTTCTTCAGTTACTCTTTAACAACAGAAGGGGAAACCGGGGGAGAGGCATTGCTCGCAGGCTCCGCGCTGTTAAAGAAAATTCAAAATCAGGTCTGGCAAATCCAAAACTTTAGGGTGAAAAACAAGGAAATTGAGTTTTCTGATCCCTTACTTATCAAAGCCTCTGATTAAAATGAAAAAAATACGATTTTTAGCAGATATTTGATTAAATTATACCGATCCGGTTTGAGTTTTGAAGTCTGTTCTGGAGATTCCCGCTTGCGCGGGAATGACTGTTGTGCTAAATTTTCAAACAGGGTCAGTATATGTTAAACAATTAGGATATTGATGAAATTTATCAACAACGACAAAGCTTTTTCTATAATGGGAGTTCTGGTAGCGGCGGCAATAGGTCTTATCGTTATAATAAGCCTCACCAAGCTTTTTGTTCATATGAACAGTCAAATCAGTCAATTAGAGAAACAAGCCCAGCGAGCCATTTTAATTGGTCTTCTAGGAAATGCTATGAATAATAGCTCTTACTGTAAGGACACTTTAAATCCAACAGCTTCATATATACAAGCAGGAGCGAAACACAAGCTTTATGAAATTAGAGCAGGAACAGGAAGAATTGTTGATCTGACGGCTAGCAATCTTCAAACGAAATACGGAATTGAAGGACTGACCTATTTTGAATTAAAATGCAGTGAGGCTTCATGCAGTTGCTCTGGCCCTTGTACTAAACAATGGTCATTAGCCTTAATTTCTCAATCTAAGGTTAATAACATTCCTACTTTTAATCGTATAATGGAAATTCCAATCACAGTTACTTATAACAGCGCCACTGCTACAGATTTTACATGCAACTAAAATAGAAATTTCAACCAGATACAAACTGATCGGCAAAAGGATTAAAATCCTGTCCACAGGTTTTAGCGCAAACTCTTAATTTATCCCTTGTGATGTCTTTAGCCAGCCAGCTGTTGGGAATCATTTTTTGAAAAAAATCTCCTTGCACAATTTCTTGAATGGAATATTTCTTAGCGTTTAAGCTGTCTTCTTTTTCAGGCAATTGCTCTATCATTTTCCATATTTGACTGCTGTTTCTTTTAAAATACCAAGGGTAAAGCTGATTGGCTGTCCAGCAACAGGGAAAAACAAAAGCCTCTGCGCTTAAATAAAGACTTTTTTCCCTGCTCACTTTACAAAAAACTTTTGTTTGATTGAGATAGTTATGAAGACTGCCATGTTTTTTAGACAGCTCTTCTTCCTTTTGTAAGGAGCGGTTTTGATACTTTGGATTTTTTGGCATTTCCAGCGCGCCGTCAGGGTTCCCCTTTTTATCCAAAATAATCTGTTCTGTTTTAACTTGGGATTTTTGATTGCTAAAAAATCGTCCTGTTTTTTTAATTACAAACTCCGCAAAGCCCATTTCTTTAGCCAAGCTCTTAGCTGTCTCTACTTCCTGCTCATTGTGATGAAATACAATAAAATCCCATATTGCATATCCCCCTTCTTTGATATAACTTTCCGCATTCTCCATAATTTTTTTATAATCAGTCCCTCGGCGATAAATGGAATTTGTGTCTTCCAGACCGTCTATGCTAAAATGAACGCTGTTGGCCACTCTCGCCAATTCTCTCCACCAACTTGAGCTTTTGGCCCCAGCATTTGTAAAAAGAGAAAGATTTAAGGAGGGATTTTCTGAACGAAAAAACTTGAAAATTTCTAAAGTGTCTCTGGCAATAATAGGATCTCCATAGTTCCCGCACATATAAATTCTTTTTAACTGCTTAACAAAATCTAAAGGCATAATCCGCTTAATATCTTCAAGAGAAAGCTCTGTGAGAGGAAGCTGTGGATTTAAAGCCCCTCCACAAATGTTTCTCAAACACATGGGGCAGGAGGCATTGCATTTAGAGCTGAGTTCTAAATGAACTGTTTTAATTTGAGAGTATTGATACATGCTCTTTTAATTTACTTATTTTTTACAAGCTGAAATTTAACCTTTAATTGTATTAGGCCAAAGAGGCAAAAGACTTCCCTTTTTTCTTTTAGGAATTTTGCTGTCAGCGCTGGAGACACAGCTGTTAGTCATGCAAACCTCCGGACGATCAAAAAGCTTAAAACCAGTTTCAATATGACCCAAGGGTTTATCTGAACAGCTATAGCTTCTTTTAATAAATCCATCTGGCTCTCTAATGATTAAGCTTCTATAGCCGGAAGAGCACTCCCAGCCTCTAAATCGGTTAAAATTAAAAGCATTAAATCTCTCCGCTTGATCCATATACCAAGTGTTCCCTTTAGAGTCTGTCAACTCCACTTGAAAAACTTGACTTTTATGAGAGGGAAAGCCGCTCATCCACTTAGCTTTAGGCCGATAGGATTTTTTAGATTTTTTTCTTAAAAGCTCTCCCACATAATCCCTTTGAGGCAATCCCTCCCTCAACTTTTTAAACATAGAAGGGCTGTACCCCTCCACCACTTTTTGAGCTTTCGGATCGCTTTGCGGCTTTAAAGTGACATTGATCTCTCTTTGATGAAAGTAACAGGCATCTTCCCACAATTCTTCAAATTGCTTTGGCGCCATAACCATATTGATTGTCACTTGAATATCCCGCTCTTGTAAAAATTTAATTTTATCAGCGAAAACCTCCCTTTTGGCAAATTCCTTATGAAAAGAGGCTGTGACAGAGACGCGGTGTAGAGATTGAACGGCTTGACTGTATTTTTCAAACCATTTGAAACCAGGGCTTAAATTGCTTGTCATGTGAACAGACTGATAGTTGCTGTTATTCACATCTCCAGAGTAATGCTCTAAAAGCTCAAGATAGCCCTTATGAAGGGTAGGCTCCCCTCCGCTAAAAGAAAAGTGAAAGGAATTAAAGCCTCTTTCACGAGCCTGCCTTTTAATCTCATCCATTGTTTTTATAAGAAGAGAAAGAGGGCGATGATCTCTAATAGAAGAGCGGGCATAAGGCCAACAGTAAGAGCATTTGTAATTGCAAAAACGGCCTAACAGCCAGCTCACACAAAAGAGGTCTCTGTGAAGAAGGCTGGCCTGTCCCAATCTTTCAATATCATCAAACGGAATCTGACTAAAACTGTAATCCGATAAAATTTGTCTCATATTTCTTAATTTTTAATAGAAAAAACCCCTTGTGTCTATACTATAAAAGCTGTCATTTAGAATATAAGACATTTAAAATCAACTTATAAAATAGGCTGAGCGCTTGACGAACTCTAACAATCGTCTTTTTTGAATTTTTGGGAATTATAGACATGACTTCGCATTATTCCTTGACTTGCTTTTTTTTATCAGCTTTTTGCATTTCTTTTTAAGGAAACTGGGTATTATATACTCAACTTCCCAAAAAATAACCGAAAAATAAAGAAATGTAAAAACTAGCTTGAAGAAAGCTCTTAAATGCCACCTTAAACTGGTTTAGGTTTTTAAGCAAGCTCTTGTATTTAAAGGCTTTCATAAAGTTTTTAGAAAGTCATGTATATAATTCCCATGTAACTTTATCTTTTTATTTTTTTCTGGATAAACAGCCTGAAACCCCTTATATTTCTTTAGTTTGAAGGTTTTTTGCGCGAAGTCTTGTATTGTATATAATTCCCGAATTTTCTAGCTTTTTCTGGAGATTCCCGCTTGCGCGGGAGTTCCGTCTTCCCCCGGAAGATGGAACAAGTTATGTTGAAATTTCAAACAGGATTGGTGTAACTTAGAGTTTTAAATATAAAACTCTAAAACAAAACAGATGGATGTGTTTTTTCTTACTTATTCAGAAAGCAACAGAGAAAAAAACTGGCTCCGTTTAAAGTCTCTATTCCCAAAAGCCCGTCGTGTTCATGGAATTAAAGGTTTGGCTCTGGCTCATCAAATCTGCGCCAAGCTTTCTAACAGCTCTTTCTTTTTTGTTGTGAATGGAGACAATGAAGTTTGTCCAAGTTTCAACTTTTCAACTCCTGAAAAAATTTTAAAACCAGCTGTTTATTGTTGGAGAAGTTTAAACCCTGTGAATGGATTGATTTACGGTTTTGGAGGGATTAAGCTTTTTCCAAAAAAGGCTTTTTCGGCTAACTCCTCTTTTGTAGATATCTCAACTTCTTTAAAGCTCAACTACAAAGTGGTTCCTGAAGTGGCTTCTATCACGCGATTCAACGGCTCCGCTTTATCAGCTTGGAGAGGAGCTTTTAGAGAGTGTGTAAAACTGTCCAGTGAGTGTATAAACAATCAAAAAACGGGAGAAACAAGAGAAAGGTTAAGCATTTGGTGTGAAAAAGGAGCTGAGCGAATGTTTGGTGAATATGTTTTATTAGGCGCAAAACAAGGCAAAGAATATGGACAAACAAATAAAGAAAATCCAAAAGCTTTAAGCAAAATCAATGATTTTAATTGGCTAAAACAGTTTTTCAAAACAAAAGCTCAAAATAAAATTCAAACAGGATCAGTATAATAACTTCTCAAAAAAGCTATTTGAGAAGCCGTCAGATCAGCTGAAAAAATCTTGAGCTCTATGTTCCTCCAGAAATACTTGTTTTTCCTTTTCATTTCAACTAGAGCTTATCTCATAAATGCTCCCATATCCTATAATATATATAGTGATTCTGGTTGAAAATTCAGGTTGCAACTAGACTCCCGCTCCCTGCCCCCGTTTCCACGAGGACAGGCTTTCCCGAGGACAAGCTTTGCGGGAGTGACAAAAGAGAGGAAAATTCAAACAGGATTAGTATAGAAGAAGCCAGTTGGCCCTACTCAAAATTTTTCAATATAAAAACTAAGCTCTAAACTTAATGATAGTCCCGTTTTTACAGGCTTTTTACATTTATGAGACAAGCTCTGGTTAATGCCTATCATAACTGGCTTAACTAGTCTTGAACCAAAAAGGACCTCTACAATTTTTATAAAATTAGATAGCCATTTTATTTAAAATCAATTATAGTTACTCTCAATGAGCGTTCCAAAAAAAACCATTACAAAGCCAGAAGATATCAGCTCTACTTTTTGCATTCTGCCTTGGATTCATCTTTCCACCCGCCCCAATGGACATATGAGGCTCTGTTGCGCCTCCAACGCCTCCAGCGCGGGAGCTTACAATGATAAAAAATGGGGCGGAGAAGTTGGCATTTTGAAAAAATCAGACGGCCTGCCCGCTAATTTTAATCACACTGATCTAAAAACTGCTTGGAATGCTCCTTATATGAAACAAGTTAGAAAAGACATGCTGAAAGGAAAAATCCCCCCTTCCTGCGCAAAATGCTTTAAAGAAGAGCGGGAAGGTTATCAATCCAAAAGAATTTGGGAAAACCGCTTGTGGTTTAAAAGATTCAATATGAAGGAATTAATAGAACAAACTCAACCCGATGGAAAAATCCCCAATAAAATTTATTATGTCGATCTCAGACTAGGCTCTAAGTGCAATTTAAAATGCATTATGTGTTCCCCTCATGATAGCTCTCTATGGGTGAGTGATTGGAATAAGCTTTATCCTCAAATTGAAAACCCTTCACTCAAAGAGCTTATGATTTGGCCTAATAAAGGAAAAGTGGATGGAGCTTCTTACAATTGGTATAAAGACAACCAAAATTTTTGGAATCAACTGCTGAATCAAATTCCCAATATTAAGCAAATTTACTTTGCAGGGGGGGAAAGCACGATCATACCAGAACATTATGAGTTGTTAGAAACCTGTGTCCAAAAAGGCTACGCAAAAAATATTGACTTAAGATACAACAGCAATGGAATGGAGCTCCCCGACAAACTTTTTAAGCTATGGAATCATTTTAAATCGGTAATGTTTCATTTTTCTTTAGACAGCATTTACAAAAAAAATGATTACATTCGCTTTCCGAGTCAATTCAGCCATTTAAAAACACAATTAGAAAAACTGGATCAAACCCCTGAGCATGTATCTGTCACTCTTGCCTGCGCCGTTCAGATTTTAAATATCTATTATATTCCTGAGTTTATAAAATGGAAATTGTCCTGTCGGTTTAAAAAAATCAACCGCTGGCCAAAAAGCGCAGGGTTGATAGACACTCACTTTGTGTATCATCCCGCCCACCTGAATGTGAAAGTCTTGCCGCAAAACTTTAAAAATAAAGTGACAGAAAAATTTGAAGAGTTTTACCTCTGGCTCGCAAAAGAATTTAACAATAAAGAAGAGTTTATATCCCATCCTTACGGCATTAAAAGGCTTAAAGGCATGTGTCAGTTTATGCATTCTGAAGATTGGTCTAACCGCCTTCCTCAATTCAAAGAATACATTTTAAAAATGGATAAAATTAGAGGAACTGACTTTAAAACAGTCTTTCCTGAAATGGCTGAAATACTGAACAAATAAAAAGGCAGAAATAACATGGATAATTATACTAATTTTTACTTGAAAATTTCATGTTTTAGCTAGATTTTCTCTTGAGCGGGAGCGCCGTCTTCCTGGGAAATACGGATAGCCGATCTGAAATTTCACACGCGATTAGATAAATTATGTTAATCTGAACCTATAGCATCTTATAAAATTATGAAATTTGCTCTTATTATTAACCCTCAAGACGCCAGTCAAACTGTTATACATTCTTTAGCTGAATTAAACTATTCAGTGAGTTGCGCGCCCTTGCCTTTTGATCTTCAAAACAGCCGGTTAAACCATTCAATGAGCTTCATTCATCCAAAACTAAAAGCTCTGTCTGATATTAAAAGTCAAATGTCTCAATGTTTAAAAATGATAAAAGAGAAAAATATATCTTTTATTTTGCCTTCATGCTCTATTAATGGAGGGCAATATTTAATTATAGGCTGTCTAAATGAAATGCATGGCCTTCCAGGACTAGACAAAAAACTTTCCAAATTTTGGATGAGAAAAAGCCGTTATCTAAGACACTTTAAACAGCTTGGCCTTAATGCGCCTTCTATTTTTCAAACAGTATCCACACAAGAAGAGCCAAACCTTGATTTAATTACAGATTTTCCTGTGATATGCAAACCAGATTGTGGGAGCGGCAGTAGAGGAGTTTTTCTGGCTAGAACTTCAAAAGAGCTGGAAAAACTGTTTCAACCCGATTTTGATGAAGCTATGGAGCTTGAAAAACAGCCCCGCTCTAAACTAACAAATAAGAATTTAGCTAGTTACTTATATGATAACTGTCACTCTAAATACCTTATTGAAAAATTTATTCCCGGCCCGCTTTTTTGTATTACGGGAATTAAAGCCGTGAATGGAATTGAAGTGTCGTTGCTCTACCAAGTGATGCCTTCCGACCCTCCTTTTAGAAGTGAAAACGAATTTTTAGCTCCTCTTCCATTTAGTGAAAAGGAACATACAAAAAAAATTCATTCTTTAACTTCACAAATAATAAAAGATTCTGTTTTTCCTTATGGACCCTTTGTATTGGATTGTATTTTGTCTGACAATAAAGAGCTGTATCTATTAGACGCATCCCCCCGACTAAATGGACTGCCTATTGATTTTTTGAAACTGTGTTACTCAGATGATTCTTATGTGGAAAGAGCCATCCGCGCTTTACTAAATCAAAAAATAGAGATCCAAAAAAGAAAAGAGCCTATAGCTTATATTTATTTAAAAAACCTGCCTCTTCCAAAAGGCCGCTTGATCAAATTTTACCAAAAAGAGCCTTTCTCAGACTATGTCGTTGATTGGAAGTTCAATTTACACCCAGGAAATTACATTTTTAAAGAGCGAAATGACGCCTTTAGCAAATACCGAGGGCATTTGGCCCTTGCGGGAGCTAATATCCAACAAGCTAAAAATCGCTGGTTTCAAGAGTACGACAAACTAAAATTCTCAATAAAAAGCGAACCCTAGATTTGCCTGAATTTTGAGTTCTTCAGTTATTTCCATGCAGGTGAGAATCTTCGTTAAAAGCTCAAAACTCAGCCAGATCCATAGAATTAGTCCGTGCTGAAAAAGCCCGTTTTGTCGTTTAAACTTGTGATTTTTTTGGAAATTTCTGTTTTTTTAGGAAGTTCAATCTTCTGTGAAAAAATTTAATAAATAAGATGAAAATTTCAAGCAAAGTCAGTATAATAAAATCAAGAATAATTTTTATACCGATCGGATTTGAATTTTTCAGCTCTTCCTGGAGATTCCCGCTTACGCGGGAATGACTAACTCGCCCGGGAGTTTAATCTTCTGAGGGAAGACTAAACAGTCATACTAAAACTTCAAATACGATCAGTATCAAAAGAGAGCAAAATATGAAACCTAATTTTAACCCTGCTTCTTATTGGTATATTGACAGGTTAAGAGAAACTTCATGCTTAGGTATTGAATGCACTAGAAGCCTTTTTGATCAAAACAGCCCTTACCAAAATATAAAAATTCTTGAAACGAAAGGTTTTGGAAATATGCTCATTATTGATGATTTTGTCATGTCTTGTGAAAAAGATGAATTTATTTACAGTGAAATGATATCTCATGTGCCCCTCTTTAGCCACCCCAACCCCAAAGATATTCTTATTATCGGTGGTGGAAATGGAGGAACAGCCCGTGAAGTTTTAAAACATAAAAATATTAATCAATGTGTGATGGCAGAGATTGATGAGCTTGTTATAACAGCTTCAAAAAAATATTTAAAATCGGCTTCTATCGCTTTTGACAATCCTAAATTAGATCTCAATATTGCAAATGGAGCTGACTTTATAACAAAATATAAATCAGCTTTTGACATTATAATAGTAGATAACTCTGTTAATAGCCCTTCTGCCGTTTTATTTAGCAGAACTTTCTACGAGAAGGCTCATACAGCTTTAAAAAAAGAGGGAATCATTGTAACGAATTATTTTAATTATCTTTACGATGTCAATCGACATAAGCCAGCGCTTAGAAAAATCGCAAAAAGCGGTTTTGACAAAGCGGGTTTCTATAGTTTTAATAATATCAGCCTTCCGCCAGGAGCATGGTCTTTCTTATTTGCTTCAAAAGGACCTCATCCAATAAAAACCTTCAACTCTGAAAGAGTAAAGAACTCTGGCATTTTTTTCCGTTACTATAATGAGGAAATTCATAAAGCCTGCTTTGCAAGGGCGCAATTCATAAAGGAGTTTTTTGGTGAAGATTGGACTTTGTAACAAACTGATCAAGTGTAGAAAAATAAAACAGAGAATTTTACAAGAATGAAAATAAAAAGAGAAAATGAGACAAAAACAATCTGCCGCGCTTTTTCCTACAAGGGTCAAATCATGGTAAGGGAAACAGAAAAAGCTTAAAAGAGAGAATTAAGGTAGGGAAAATGGAAAGTTAAAATATATAACACCCAAAGAATTTACAAAATGCTGTTTCTTAAGTTTTGGTTGATTGTTCTGGCCAAGTTTTTAAATATAAGTTTTTAGGTCATTTTACTGATCAGTAAAACGATCAAAATAGCAATATAATGGGGTTTTAAAATGTATGTGGCCTTTATATTGTCTCTATTTCTTAATTAAATAGCATAGTGATCTACTTAATTGTCCTGTTT
>JAPPIY010000284.1:8555-16662 GCA_026914095.1 Oligoflexia bacterium | reverse complement strand
CCTCCTTTATGTTTAAAATTTTGGCTTTGGCTTTGGCTTTGGCTTTGGCTTTGGCAAACCAAAACACAGCCTCAACAAAAGCTACTCCCTATTATCACCGAGAGCAGAGCCAACTACAATATAACATCGTCCAATCCATAAAAAAACTTAAAAAAATGGGATTATATACTGATCAGGTTTGAGTTCTCCAGTTTTAGTTAGAGATTCCCGCCCCCCGCTTTCGCGAGGGCATGCTTTCGCGGGAATTGTAAATGTTCAGTAATTCACTGACAAAAAGGGAGCTGAAAAAGAGTATTATTAAGGGCTATTATAATCAAGAAAGAAGGAGGCAAGTTATGAGAGACAACAGAAAAGATCAGACCTTATATAGGAATTATGTCAGCAAGTGGCAATATATGATAAAAGATTATGAGCTGATAAAAACAAGCAAATGAAGGAAATTAATGCGCAGTCAGGTATATAATTCCCAAAAAAATTGGTATTGGCAAAAACCAAACTTTAGGCCTGTTCAGCTGTCAATGGTTTTTTTAATTGAAAAAAAAGCTTTTTGAAAAAAACTGTAGCTTAGCAACTCACTGAGCCACAAGCCCTTAAGAGTTTCCTATAAACTATAAACTTACAAGCCATTCCCTATTTAGCGATTTCTGCTGACGCTTTTTCAAGCAGAGCAACAACCTCTGTGTGCCCCGCCTTTTTAGCTCGGTCTAAAGCGGTTTCGCCATTGATGTCTTTAGCCTTTACATCCGCGCCTTTTTCTATCAGAAGCTCAAGCATCTTAAGATGATTATTTACACCAGCTCGCATCAAAACCGTGCTGTCCCAGCGATTTTTAGCCTTCACATCCGCGCCTTTTTCTATCAGAAGTCTAGCTGTTGGTATGTGTCCTTTAAAAGAAGCCCATAGCAAAGCCGTATTGTTATCATTGTCTTTAGCCTTTACATTCGCGCCTTTTTTTATAAAAAATTCAGCTGCCGGCGTATGTCCATATATAGAAGCCACAATTAAAGGAGTATAGCCACTGCTGTCTTTAGCCTCCACATCCGCGCCTTTCTGTAGGAGCTGTTCAACAGTTTTTGTATCTCCCTTTTTAGAAGCTTCTAACAGGGATTTATTCAATTGGGCTTTTGTTGATGGTTTAGCCTGAGTGGTTGAATTCTCTTTAGAGTCTGGAGTTTGAGCCGTTTCGTCTGGATTGTTTTCATCCAGCTGATCTTCATTACCGCAAGAAACTAAAAAAAGACAAAATAAAAAGCTTGCCAGAAAGTAAATATAAGGTTTTTTCATTAAATCCTCCTTTTGATGAGATTCTCAAAAAACTTAAACTCAATTATATAAGAAAAAATCAAAAATAGCAAAAAACAAGATGACATATTCACTTTCAAAGCTTTAAAATAAGAAAATAAAAGAGCTTTCAGAAAAAAAAGAAGGGAAAAAACCTAAAAATTAGGATAAGAGAAGTAAAAAAAGGAGGTTTTAAGAATACTTAAGATAGCAGTAACTTCTAAAATTTGCTGTTGATAAAAGTTCCTTAACTTTGACTATTCATCTTTAAAGTCAGCTCCTCTCTCAAAGTAGTTGATTATTCACAACTAGCTTTAAACTTAGTTCTTTATTTATATTGTTATTTGAATATTCAAAAATATTTACGCCGGTTCTGTTGAAAATATTTTTGTTTTTAGGATTGTAAAATTCCGATCAGCGCGTTAATCAAGATAGTTTTAGAGCTTTTCAAGGAATTATATACTTAAAACCGCAAATTTCCCATGAAAGCCTTTAACCACAAAGGGGTTGGCAATTTTTTACAAAACATGAAAAATAAACACCTATGAATTTTATAAAATGCTGTCCGTTTAAAGCTTTATCTTTGTTTTGTAATTCTTTATGTGGTGTCAAGTATATAATTCCTGCTTTTCAAAAAAAGATGAACTTAAATTAGCTGAGTTGAGTCAGACAGCAAACAAGTGGTGAGAAGCTTAAAACTCTTGATCTTAAAGGGTTTTTAAAATAATAGCTCTCTAAATTGACTATTCAAATCAAATTTATTTTAACTATTTGAATATCTTATTCAAATCCTTATTTTGACTACTCAAAAAGAAAGTTCAATTTCACCAATGGGAAAGATAAAAAAAGGGTTGCTCAAACCGATTGTTCAAAATTGAATATCCACTTTTGTAAAAAGATAAAGTAAGTATGAAGTTACTTTTTCAAGGCCTTGATGAGAAGAGGGATAACTTCAAACAGATCAGCCACCAAACCGTAAGAGCATTTTTGAAAAATGGGAGCCTCAGCGTCTTTGTTGATAGCGACAATGACACGGCTGGATTGCATGCCCGCTAAATGCTGAATGGCTCCGGAGATTCCACAAGCTATATAAAGTTTAGGGGACACGGTTTTACCGGTTTGTCCCACTTGCCGGCTGTAAGGTTGCCAGCCGGCATCCGTTACGGCCCGGGAAGCCCCCACCACTCCGCCCATTGCTAACGCCAACTCTTCTAACATTTTAAAATTCTCTCCATTTTGCATACCTCGCCCGCCTGAAACGATAATTTCCGCTTCGCTTAAATCTTGAATGGGCTTGTCTGGTTTTTTAAATTCTACATGCTGAATGGGATTTTCCGGCAAAGCGCATTCAAAGTTTTTAAAATCCTGCCCTTTTTTGTAATCCCCTTTTAACTGATTGGCTGGAAAAAGACAAAAAACAGGAGAGTTATTAGAGCATTCAAATTCAGAGCGAATTTTTCCCGAATAAGTTGTTTTTTTAACTAAACTGCCTTCCTCTTTTATCTCTAAACTCTGAATCTCATTTAAAAAAACGGCTTTTAAACTGGCTGTTAAATAAGGAAAGTAATCTTTTGTTTTTAAGCTGGCTGTTGAAACAATAAAATCAAAGGAGTTTTTTTCTAAATAAGACTTTAAAACAGCAGAATACCCTATAGGATTGTAAAATTGTAAATCCCTATGAAAAAAAACACACTTTAAGGCTAAAGGAATCTCTGAAAGATTCTCCGGCTCTTCGCCTAAAGCAAAAGCGGAAAGCTCTAAAGCCTCTTGTTGTTCAAAAAAACCTAATAAGCTCAAGTCTGAAGTTTTTAAGCCCGATTTTTCACTGTCTATAATGACTAAAAGTTTCATAAAAATTTTTCCTTTTCTTTTAAAATTTTAATCAGCTCTGCCGCCTGCTCTTCATGGCTTCCCTTTATAATATAAGGCGCTTGTTTTTCTGGAGGCGGGCTTGAGCTTTTTAATGTGATATTTTCCTTCACTTCTATTTTTTCTGTATGAAGAGGCTTTTTTTTGGCTTTCATAATCCCAGGAAGGGAAGGATAACGGGGGGTGTTTAATCCTTTATCTGCTGAAATCAGCAAAGGAAGCCGAGCTTGTAAGACCTCTTCCACCCCCGCTCCGCATTCCCGGCTTAAAGTGAAAGAGGGATCTTTATATTCTAATTTATTGACATTGCTTACAAAAGGAAAAGCCAAAAGCTGGGCCAGCATTTGAGGCACAGCAAAATTATTGCTGTCTGTAGAAAGTTTTCCGCAAAAGACAAGAGAAATATCAGAAAGCTCCTTTATTTTTGTTTTTAAGCCTTCGGCGATGCTTAAAGGATCCTGCGGCATCTTACCCACTAACAAGTGATAAGCGGTATCCGCCCCTAAAGCTAAGGCGGTTAAGAGAGCCTCTTTCGCTCTTTCAGGCCCTAATGTGATGACAATGAGCTGAGCTTGTAGCTCTTGCTTCAGTTGCAAAGCGGATTCTAAGGCAAATTCATCGTAAGGCGATAGAACCCATTTCAAGCGGCTCTCATCAATCTGAGATTCTTTCACCTGCAAATTAAGCCCAGTATCGGGGACTTGCTTGATAGGAACTACAATATTCATAGTGAATTTATAAAACAAAGCTATTTATAAAACAAGCTTTTCTGTCTTCTTTATAATCACTAAACTTTAAAAATTTCAGACATATATTCTTCGGGAATTATAGACTTGATTTCGCTTTATTTCCTTTACTTGCTTGTTTTTTAGAAGTTTTTTACATTTCTTTTCAGTGTAACTTTATCTTTTTATTTTTTTCTGGGCCATATAGTCTGAAACTCCTTATATTTCCTCAGCTTAAAGGCTTTTTATGCGAAATTAAATATACAATTCCCTATTTTTCCACAGGGCCATTTTCAGTCACTCTATGTTCAAAGCTGACTTATTTTTAAAGTTTAGTGATAATTAGGGTATTTTATAAACACTGACTCTATGGAAAAAGTTTAAGGTTAAATTTTCTTCTTTAATCAAAGTTGATATCTTTTTTATAAAGATGCCCCCCTCAGACTAAAAACCTTACAATTCAAGTCAGACAGAAAGTCATAAGACAAGAAACACTAGCAAACTTAAAGGAATCAAATAAAAGCTGAAAAATTTTAACTTATGGCTTTGCGCCGATTTTAAAACAAAAAATAAACTTAAGATTCCTGTAATAAAAGCGGTTAAAAAAGAAAGACTAAGCTCTGCTGTTATATTTGCGGACAGCTTTGGCGGGCTATTGTAAAAATCAACCAAACTAGATCCGGCAATGACAGGGAGAGAGATTAAAAAACTAAAAAACACGGCTGAGCGGGCGGATAAACCACAGTAAAGCCCAGCAATGATAGTTAAAGCTGAGCGGGAAAAACCCGGTAAAACGGCTAGAGCCTGCATAACTCCAATTAAAAAAGCCTGTAGAAAACTCATCTTTTCTAATGATTTTTGTTTTTGTTTTATAAAAAAGAGGGAAAAAAGCAAGATGCCGGAGATTAAAAAACCTAGAGAGATTAGATTTTTTTCAAAGCTTTGCTCTACAAGAGATCTAAAAAACAATCCAACGATTAAAGTTGGTATCAGAGAAATTAAGAGCTTAAAAAATAAGAGAGGCTGTTGAAAAAATTTAAAAAACAATTGCTTGATGTCTTTAAAAAAAACGACAAGAATAGAAAAAAAAGTGGCTAAATGAACCAATAATACAAAAGAGAGGGAAAGCTCTTCCGTATTTAAGAGCTTTTTTGCTAAAAACAAATGGCCAGAGCTTGAAATAGGCAAAAACTCTGTGACTCCCTGTAAAAAACCCAAAAAAATGTAAAACCAATCCATTCTTATCTATAGATAAGATGTTGATCGTTTAAAGACAAGGACTTCCCTTTGGAAATAAAAATTTTTTTCTTTCCTTTAGAGCGGTTGCTTTTCCATTCAATCCAATGCCAGCCTTGTCTTAGAGGCAATTTTAATGGAGTGTAGGAGCTTAAATTTCCTATTTGCAAAATAAACCATTCATTGGTGTAGACCTTCAATAGACCATAAGTTTTCTCTTGAGGATGAAAAGCTCCCATCAAATGAAACAAAAGCAATAAAAGGAAAAATTTTATAAACTGAAAAGAGGAAGGGCCTGTTTGTAAGTTTTTAGCTGTTGGACATCTTCTGGATTCTATAACAGAAAGCAGTTCCTTCACTTTAAAAGAGAGAGATTTTAAATTCTTAGCCTGTAAAGTATCCGTATAGGGAAAAAACCTTTTTATGGGGTCTAGGGATAAAAGAGGGCTTTTACTGATGAAGCATTCCGACTTCATTTCTTTTAGTGGAGAAAGAGGATAAGGGCTTTTTATAAGGGTTTCAATAACTCCTAAGGAGTAAAGATCAGATAAAAAATTGGGACAAAAGCCTTTTAAAACTTCTGGAGCGACAAAAGGCGGAGTTCCTTTTAGCTCTTTTTCATAATTGGCTTTGCCAAAGTCAATGAGTTTCACTTGGGCTGTTTCATCAATTAAAATGTTATCTAAACTTAGATCCCCATGGCATAAGCCTTGCTGGCTCAGGCTCTCTAAGCCTTTATAAATAGATTCTAAAATATGTGAGACTTCCTCTTGTTTTAAATGAAAGTTTTCTATCAACTGAAAAAGACTGACACCTTTTATATATTCTAAAATTAAAGCTTTTTTGCCGTTAAAGCTCTCAAAACAAAAAAGACGAACACAGTAAGGGGAGCTTACCTGCGATAGAGATTCAAACTCTTCTTGATAAGCTTTAGTATCCTCCAAAAATATTTTAACAAGAACCTCTTGTTTTAATCCTGTAGAGGGATCTTTTCTCAAGGCTTTAAAGATCTGTTTATCAGCCGTTTGTTTAAAAGGAAATAGAATTTCATATTCAAGCCCCTTTCCAAAAAGTCTTTTAGGCGGCTTGTCATTTTTTAAAAAAGGCATCCTCCCTGTTTTAAAAGAAAGGCTTTTCAACTGCAAAGTAATTTTTTAATTCAGGCAGTAAAAAGTCGGACTGCCTATAAGTTAAGATTTTTTTCCGCTCTTGAAGATGCTCCTTGCATTTTTGAGATAAGAGCTTGGATTTTAAAGCCTTTTCTAAACTCTTTAAAAGTCTTGGATCTTCTAATTTTAAATTTAAGCACCAAAGATCAGCATTTAAAGATAATTTATAGCAAGCTTTTGGAATTTTCCCCCTTTCTTTTTGTTTTTTACATAATTTTTCTAAAAAAATCTTTTGATTATAGTGTTGAGCCAATCGCTTTAGACTTACTGTGTCATTTGCCTTTAAAATACTGTCTAAAGGGAGAGCTTTTAATGAGAAATTAAAAATAGCAAAAAAAAGCAGGCAATAAAACAAACTTCTTCTCCTAATTTTGAAGAGCATATAAGAGGTTTAACAAAAGAGGGCCCGCTAAAAGCAGAAAAAAGGCGGGAAACTCAAACAACATTAAAGGGATGAGGCTAATTAGGGGCAGTTTTTGTATATGTTGCTCCAAATCTTCATTGCTTATAAAAATGAGATCTTCCTCTAGATCCGACAAAGAGGATAAAACAGCCTCTCCTTTTAAGCCTTGGTTTAAAATTTCTAAAAGCCTTTTTCTATAAAAAGTGTCAAAAATTTTATTTTCATATTTTTTTCCGGCAGATTGGGCAAATAACCACACCCCTAACTCTTTAGCCAAATCCTCTTCTCCGTTTCTTTGAGAGTATAAACGAATGGCTTGAGAAACCGAATTTCCATTCTCTATCAAAAGACGAATCTCCAAAACCGCTTGAAGAGGAGGAGCTAAACAGACCATTTCATTTGCCTCCCTGTTTTTAATATCCAAATCAAACCTATTGTAAATAAGAGCAGAGAACTGAGAATAAGAGAAATGTATTTTTGTCCATGAGCTGTAACTGTCCAAGCCAACAGTCCTATATAAAAAAAGCATAAAATTCCCGATTGCCAGCGAACTTGCAGTAAAGCTCGCTGGCTTTTTACCCGAAAAGCCAATTCAATTTTTACTTTTCTTCTTAAATGCTGTAATCTTTTTAGGGGATGAGAGCTTTGATAGATTAAAATAAGGTCTTTTATAAAAATCTCCACCTGTTTATCTTCAGGATAGTGAAATTCTTTTTGATACTGAAAGACTTGAGTAAAGTTTTGCAATTTATCTTTGATCTTTTTTAATTTTATTTCTTTAAGGCTTTTTTGCCAAGCGTTAAGAAAACTTAAGCCTGATTTCATTCCCGATTCTAAGGGAAGAATTAAAGAGCCTAATTGAAACAGCAAGTTTTTTTCTTCCTGCCTTTTTAAGAAAAAAAATAGAAACAAGAGGAAACCACAGGGAAATAAAAAGAAAATAATAGAAAAAGAGGATGGTTGGACATAAAAAATCGCAAATAAAAAATAAAATAACAGTGAGGCTGATAAGCCTCTTTTTGCTTTTATAGAGATTAAGTTTAAAAAAAACATTTCTTTTATAAGACTTAAGGATAGCCAAGCCAGAAATAAAATTTGTAAAACAAACATCTATTTAAATCTTAGCAAATAAGTTTCCCGCTCTTTAAAATATTAAAAATTTTCTTGAAAAAGCCCTTAAATAAAGGTTATAGGACAAAATTAAGAAAATAAAAATTATCTCAATCAAGAACAAAAAACTTTAAAAAAGCGCTATTACATAAAAATATTACAAAATATGTTAAAAAATATTTGACGAATTAGATTTTTAGATAAACACTTAAGAAATAAATTGAAAATTAAGAGTTTTTCTTAATCTTCAAAAAACAACAGGAGGTTTATTATGGCAACAAAAAGAACAAGCCGTAAAAAGGTTAGCCGCAAAA
>JAPPIY010000284.1:0-8455 GCA_026914095.1 Oligoflexia bacterium | reverse complement strand
AAGCAAGCCGTAAAAAGGTCAGTCGTAAAAAAACGACTCGCAAAAAAGCAAGCCGTAAAAAGGCCAGTCGTAAAAAAACGACTCGCAAAAAAGCAAGCCGTAAAAAGGTCAGTCGTAAAAAAACGACTCGCAAAAAAGCAAGCCGCAGAAAAAGACGCTAGATGTTGAGCGCTGATAAAAAAGGCTGGTGTTCTAACCAGCCTTTTTTATTGCTGTTTTTTAAAAACAGCTTTTCTCCATTCACTGTGCATTTCCGCTATTGTTTTCAAGCTGATTTCTTTAGGACAGCTGACAGAACAGGCTCCGGTGTGAGAGCAAGAGCCAAAAGATTCTTTATCCATTTGTTTGACCATACTTAATACACGGCTTTCCTTTTCCGCTTGGCCTTGCGGCAGTTTTGAAAAATGGGAAATTCTGGCTGATGTAAATAAACTGGCTGAAGAGTTAGGACAACTGGCGACACAAGCTCCACAGCCGATACACAAAGCGCTGGCAAAAGCTTGATCCGCTTTTGTTTTAGGGATAGGAAAGGTGTTGGCTGGAGGAGCAGAGCCTGTATTGACAGAAATGAAACCGCCTCCTTGCTGAATGCGGTCAAAAGCGGAGCGATCTACAATTAAGTCTTTAATAATAGGGAAGGCTTTTGCGCGAAAAGGCTCAATCCAAATTTCTGAGCCATTTTTAAATTCTCTCATATACAATTGACAGATTGTGATAGCGGGATTAGGGCCATGGGCGGAGCCATTGATCATAAAGCCGCAAGCTCCGCAGATTCCCTCCCGGCAGTCATGATCAAAGGCAATAGGCTCCTTTTTATTTAAAATTAAAATTTCATTGACGAGATCAAGCATTTCTAAAAAAGACATGTCCGCTGAAATGTCTCTAATCGGGATATTTTGGAAAAAGCCTTTTTCTTTAGGCCCTTTTTGCCTCCAAACTTTAAGTTGAAATTCCATTTTTATTTATAGTTCCTTTCGCTTAATTTAATTTCTTCAAAGGCAAGTTGCTCTTTATGCAGGCTCCATGACATGTCGGATTTGTCTATCTCCCAGGCGGAAACATGACAAAAGTCTTTATCATTTCTTTGAGCTTCATTGTCTGGAGTTTGATACTCAGCGCGAAAATGACAGCCGCAGGATTCTTCCCGATTTAAAGCGTCTTTTGCCATAAGCTCTCCCAGCTCTAAAAAATCGGCTACCCGCCCTGCTTTTTCTAACTCTTGATTTTTATAATTCGATTCCCCCGAAACAAAAGCTTCTGCCCAAAACTCTTCTCTCAGCTTTCGGATTTGTTTTTGCGCTTTCACTAGACCTTCTCTATCTTTAACCATGCCTACATACTCCCAAAGGATTTTTCCCAGTTTTTTATGAATTTGATCCACTGTTTGCGAGCCTTTTAAATTCAGCAATTTTTGTTGATAGTCTTTTGTTTCCTCTTCAGCTTGTTTAAAAACGGTTGTTTTAAAATCATTTTTTGGCTGAGTGGCTAAAAAGTGCCCTAAACTATAGGGAATAATAAAATAACCGTCAGCTAAGCCTTGCATGAGAGCCGAGGCCCCTAAACGGTTGGCTCCATGGTCTGAAAAATTGGCCTCTCCTAAAACAAACAAACCTTTGACAGAGCTTTCTAAGTTGTAATCCACCCAAAGCCCTCCCATGGTATAATGAACCGCAGGGTAGATACGCATAGGGGTTTTATAAGGGTTTTCCCCTGTGATTCTTTCGTACATATTAAATAAATTTCCATATCTTTCAGCAATTGTTTTTTCCCCTTGGCTTTTTATGGCCGTTGAGAAATCTAAATAAACCGCTGACTTTCCTTCCACACCATGTCCTTTATCCACTTGGAATTTAGCTTGTCTGGAAGCGACATCCCTTGGAACCAGATTGCCGAACGCAGGATAAATCCTCTCTAAGTAATAATCTCTTTCTTCTTCTAGGATGTTTTGAGGAGGTCGGGAATCTCCTTTTTTTAAAGGAACCCAGACTCTTCCATCATTTCTTAACGATTCAGACATTAAAGTTAATTTGGACTGTCCCTCTCCGCTTTGAGGGATGCAGGTGGGGTGAATTTGCGCAAAAGAAGGGTTAGCGAATAAAGCCCCCTTTTTATGACAGCGCCAGCTGGCTGTGACATTTGAATTCATAGCGTTTGTAGAAAGGTAAAAGGCATTGCTATAGCCTCCTGTCGCTAATAAAACCGCGTCCGCTTTAAAGCTTTTTATCTCTCCCGTGATAAGGTCGCGGACGACAATTCCCTGGGCCCTTTGATTTTCCACTGCTAAATTGAGCATTTCATGCTGAGTGAAAAGCTGGACAGCTCCTCTTTTCACCTGTCTCATTAAAGCCCCGTAAGCTCCTAATAAAAGCTGTTGCCCTGTCTGGCCCCTTGCATAAAAGGTTCTGGACAGTTGAGCTCCCCCAAAGGAGCGGTTGGCCAGCAAGCCTCCATACTCTCTGGCAAAGGGAACTCCCTGAGCCACACATTGATCTATAATATTTCCTGAAACTTGGGCTAAGCGATACACATTGGCTTCACGCGCTCTAAAATCCCCTCCTTTAATTGTGTCATAAAAAAGCCTTTGGACAGAATCTCCGTCATTTTTATAGTTTTTAGCGGCATTGATTCCTCCCTGCGCTGAAATAGAATGCGCTCTTCTTGGGCTGTCATGAATAACAAAAACTTTAACCCTGTAATCCATTTCTCCTAAACTGGCTGAGGCGCTGGCTCCTGCTAAACCGGCTCCCACTACAATGATATCAAATTTTTTTCTATTGGAAGGATTGACCAACTTGTAAGAAAATTTAGCGGATTCCCATTTATCTTCTAAAGAATCTTGAGGAATTTGAGAACTGCGCCTATTAAAAAAATTGTTTTCTGGTGTCATGAGTTCATTTTTATCAAAGTCCATCTAAAATCAGCCGTCAATGAAAAAGCTTTTTTGCAATTTAGTTAATACTTATACCGATCGACTTTGAATTTTTACCCCCACTGTCATTTTCACGAAAACCTGTCCTCGTAGAAACGGGGAGCGCAGTCATTCCCGCGAAAGCGGGAATCTCCAGACAAAACTTCAAAATTCAAACCCGATCGATACAATTTTTCATTTCCTCTCTTTTATCCTGTTTTTTCACCCGATATTTTATGACTCCTAATTTTTTGTCAGAAACTCTTTGTATTTTCTCAGCTTTAAAGTCTTTACGGGAAGTCCTATTAATACCCTCCTAATTTATTTGTCAAAGCCGACAAAGTTATAAATAAACAAAAATATACCATATAGGGGCTAAAAACCCAAGAGTGATCAAAATAGCAAAAAAAATAGAAAACTTTTCAATTAAAGATAGATAAAAAGAATGACTTAAACCTAAACTCTTAAAACTGGCTGGAAGCCCCCGAAACAAATGAACGGATAAAATAAGTAAAACCAAGCTGTAGCCTATAGTATAGAAAGGATTTTTGAAGCTTTCAAAAACAAGCTTGTAAATATCTCTGACTGACTCTCCATTGAGCTGGGTTTCATAGTGAGGCCCGAACTTGAAAGACCAAAGATGAAACACTAAAAACACAAACAAAACCCCTCCTTGAAACCACAAAAACTGATGAGCCAACTTAATTTTTTTATCTCCTTTGGCCTGCAAGTGATAAGAGGTTTCTCCCCGAGCCTTTTTATTTTTGATTTGAAGTAGAAGACTGAGAGCAATATGCCCCGCAAAAAAGATAAGAAGGCCAACTTCTAAAAGAATGAGAGCGGGAAATTCATGCAGTTTGTGAGCGTATTCATTATAAGCCGAAGGGCCAGATAAAATAAACAAATTTCCCAACATGTGAATCAAGATAAAAAGCGAAAGTCCCAGTCCGGTCAGGCCAATGATAATTTTCTGGCCCACTGTTTTTTGCAAGAAATAAATTAAAAGTTTCAAAATAGAATATCTCCTTATAATTTTCATAAGGAGTTTTTTATAAAATTTCAAGCTCTTTAACTCGGCTTATCTAGTTTTGAGCTTCCTAATTGGACTGTAAGTTCCGTTTTTTCATCAGAGAGAAGAGCTGTACAGTTTAGGCTTGTATTTTTCTGCTAAGCAACGCTTTTAGGTTCTGGTTTCAATTTCCGATTCCCATTTTTTTCAGACTTGACGGGAATTATATACTTGATTTTCCAAATTTTAAAACTTTATGGCTTTTTTTCTAAAGAAAACTACTCTAATCACTTCAAACTTTTGTTTTTTTTCTGCCTCATAAATAACATTCCTGAAACCCTTATTATTTAAGGCTTTTGAAGCTTTTTTGGAAAATTAAGTATATAATTCCCGACTTGACTTAATTTCAGATAAAGGTAGTTTTGAACTAAAGGAGTTTTTATGAAGATTGTAGTTTTACTAGCTTTATTGACTTCCCTTTCTAGTTACGGGGATAATTCCGCTCCTGTTTCTCAACCAGAGTTGTTGGAGGATTCCGTCTCCACACAAGAACTCTTATCAGACACTAAAACAGAAAGCAGTCTTTTAAACTCCAGCTCCTTATTAAGTATAAAAGGAGCTGTATTTATTGTAAGGAGTGTTAAATTTTTAGCTCAAGAGAAATTTAAGCCAGATCCTGAATCAAAGACTCTTGGTTTAATAGCTTTAGAATATCAAGATTCTTGGCAGAAAAAGGAACAGCTAAAATGGATTACTTCTGTAGGAGTCTTATTTGCCAAGAGTTCGGGAAGGCGCTTGATTTTTCCTGTTGATACCGGCTTGAGATATGTTTTTCAGTCAAAGCCTGTGACTCTTTCTTTTAAAATCGGCTTGGTAGATGCCTGGGGTTGGACAGAGTTAGTTCCCCTTGGCCCCTTTATCACTCTTTTATATGGTAGTAAGTTGGATTTGTCCCTAGGCTGGAAATTTTCAAATCAAATACATACAGAATTAACAGCTGGCACTATAGGTCTCGCACAGTATGTGGGCTGGTCAGTCAGTTACCCTCTAGAGTGGTAAAGCTCTAAATTTAGGGTTTTATACCGATCGGCTTTATCTCTTACGGGTTTAATTCCCCGCAACTTGCCACGCAGTCAGTCCTGAAAAAGTCAGAGAAAAAGTTTCCTCACTCAAAAGCTTGCAAAAAAGAGGGAAAATTGAGGTCGGCCCCCGTTCTCACGAGGACAGGCTTTGATCACAAGGCGACTGGAAGTCGCTTTGTGGCAAAACGCAGAACTGAAATTTTTCTCTCTTTTTTGCAAGCTTTTGAATGACACAACCTCTTTTCCCGCAAATACTATCCTTCTAAAATCATAAATTTATAAATATTAGTAGGGCCATAACCTAACGACTAATTTTTAAACCAGAATCTTATAGGTTTCATATAGATTTTTTAGTCGCTTGGTTATGAACTGTTTAATAATTTCAATAACTTAGGACTTTTTCAGGACGACTAAGTAAATTCAAGTGGTTAAGACTTTTTCAGCACCAACTAAATACAAAGACTGACTTTGTAAAACTCAAAAGAGCTTGATCAACCGTCAAAATTTGAAATATCCAGAAGAAGCTTTTTCCAAGCGATTCCATATCGCTGTCCACAGCCCTGATCTGTGATGAGATTTTTTTTGCGTATAAATCAGATTTTTTTTGTCTTGAGAGAGCTGTCTTAACTGAGAGTAAAGAAGGCGGGCGGTTCTTTGGCTGGAGGAGGACAGGCTTAACGTTCTTAAAGTTTTCTTTGGAAATTTTTTAGATAAAAACTGCTCAATTTCTTTTTCTGTCTTTTGGCTTTCTACAATATAAAAAGGGACATCTGGCTTATAATGAGAAGAGCTTCCTCCCGGCTGAAAGCGATCTGTTTTATATTTCACTTTAAAATTTGTATCTTGCTTTTTTAAAAAGTTTTCTAACATCTCTTTTGTGATCATTCCAGGCCTTAAAATAGAAATTTGCTTTTTTGAAAAGTGGATTTTAATGATAGTGGATTCTAAACCTTTTTGGCAAATTCCGCCCTCTAAAACAGGAACTTTACTTTTAAAAGAAGACAAAACATGCTGGCTGGAGACAGGACTCACTTTTCCATAAGAGTTTGCGCTCGGCATAGCCAAAGGAACTGAGAGCTGTCTTAAAACTTTTCTTATTAGGGGGTGCTTTGGTATTCGGAGAGCCACTGTTGCTTTTCTTGAGGTAATAAGAGAGGATATTTTATTGTTTTTTTTAGCGACAAGAGTGAGAGGCCCTGGGGTAAAGTCATCAAAGAGTTTTTCTATTAGAGAATGTTTTTGGAATAAATAAGATAAAGCTTGCTTTTTACTGTGGCAATGAACAATGAGAGGATCAAACAAGGGTCTTTTTTTTAGTTGAAAAATTTTTTTTAGAGCTTTTTCACAATCAATTCGTCCGGCCAAACCATAGACTGTCTCTGTGGGGAGGGCGACAACTTCTCCCTTTTTTAAAAGCTGGAGAGCCTGCTGAAAGCTGACTTTAGCTTTCATATTGGCTTAGAGAATTTTTTGTTTCCAGTTGACCGGGAAATAATCTTTATCAATTTCAGGTTTTTGATGGTAGGAAAAATAGGAAGGGCCTTGCTGTTGAATCCAACCCACAAGCTCTTTTAAAGCGGTTTTTAAAGAAATCGCTTTTTTATAGCCCAATAACTCTCTTGATTTTTTAGCGCTACAGATCGCTGTTTTCACTTCTTGTTGTCTAAAAGGCTTATAAAAAGGCTTTAAATTTTTACTTAAAATCCCATTTAAAATTTTTATTAAATCATTTAGGTTGATAACTTCTTCATCAGGGCCAATGTTGATAGTTTGATTTTTTGCTTTTTCCCAAAATAAAAGCTTTGGAAACAAAGGAATAAGATCTTGAACAGGGGTAAAAGCTCTTTTTTGTGCTCCATCTCCATAAATCAAGGGCGGTTTGTTGTTCAGCATTTGATTGGCAATTAGAGAAACGGCATTTCTGTAAGGATCATTATACACTTGCTGCGGGCCAAAAATGTTATGAGGGATGCATATAACATATTCAAAATCATGCGCTTGAGCTAGGCTTTTTATAAGATTTTCCCCAGCCGTTTTAGCAACAGCATAAGGAGTTAGAGGCTTTGGGCTCATATCTTCGGTGAAGGGGCTTTTATTATCTCCGTAGCGGGACATGGAAGAGCAATAAATAAATCTTTTTACATGGTTAGAAATAGACGCGCTTAAAACACTGGCTGTGGTGGAAAAAGTGTTTTGAACCACTTTAAAAGGGGAGTATAAGCTGAAATTGTCATAAGGGTAGCCGGCGGAATGAAAAACAATATCCACATCTTTTAGATACAAATTGTTTTTTTCCAAATCCAAAATATCATATTCATAGAATTGAACTCCTTTGGGAATGTTTTTTTTATGGCCTAGAGATAAATTATCCGCTCCCAGAACTTCATAATTGTTGGATAAAGCCCATTTTGCTAAATGGCTTCCTAAAAAACCGGCAATACCTGTTATAAAAATACGAGTTTTCTTCATCTTTTAGAAATAAACCAATCTTGTTTGAAAATTTAGCATGACTGATCCAGCCTTCCTACAAAATGTTGAACTTCCACAAATCATATCCTCATTATAAAAGCAGGGGCGAAAATCACCAGAAAAAACTTTAAAACTCTCAACTCCATATAACAACATCATAAAAAACTGACCAGCTAATATCTCACTTAAAAGTACAAGAATATTTCTTCTGAGCCTTCTCCCACACTGAAAAATAAACAATATTTCCTGACTGAAATTTAAGGCTTATAGAAGGAGTTGATTTGGAATAATAAATACTGGGTTTATCCATATCTTTGACAACCTTTACATTAACAAGAGACTGGACAGTGATGTTTTTATGAGCTTGCTTGATTCGAACACTGACTTGAAAATGAGACAAGCTGTCAGCCTCTTTAGGAAAAGTGACCGCGCAAGGCTGCCCTTTATCTGTTGTTCCTTCTAATGAAATAGATCCTGGATAAGCGGGAGGGTCTGCCTCAAAGGCTCTTTTTGTGTCTTGTTTTGTTTGTGAGTTTGCGCCAGATGGAATCTCAGGTTTTATTTGATTACAGTCGCGATGACAAGACTCCTCAGATGTTTTCCCACAAGCTACAAGTAAAAACAGAATTAAAACTATATATTTCATAAAGCCGCCGATTAAACTTATCCAGTTTGAATTTTAAAGTTTTTTCTAGAAATTCTCGCTGTCGCGAGAAGGACTGCAAACTGAAAATCCAAACAAGAGTTAGTCTAATTAAGTAAAGAATAGAGCATTCAAAAAAACAAGTCAAGTCAGACTGTTGAAAAAACCTTTTTCAAGCGGTATTCACCATTCTCTCGGCTGTCTCCAATTGATCGGGAAAAAAATTCCTCCTTTGTCATCTTTTATCTGTAACATCATTCAGTGGGGGTATCATAATTCAGTATATATTTTTTGGTTCATGACAACTTAAGCGGGTTATTTCTAAACATTTTTAATAATAACAT
>JAPPIY010000043.1:8694-16925 GCA_026914095.1 Oligoflexia bacterium | reverse complement strand
ATTTAGCAGTTATTTCTTTTTTACTGGCTGTCTTTCTTATTTTCTTTTCTAATTTCTTATATAAAAAACTAACAATTTGTCTTGAATATCTCCAAGAACTGAAAAGATTTAAAAGAGAACTCATTTTTAAAGGCATCAACACCAGAACGGTTTTAAGAAGACTGAGGCTTTTAAAACAAAGAGGATTTATTTATTCTTCAGAAGGTCTTCCCAATGGAGCTTTAGCTTGGGTCTTAAGCAAAAAGTCTGCCGGCTTTTTTAAACATGATCTTGAAACAAAAATTATCAATAAAAACACCCTACAGCATGATATAGCTGTTTCCTCCCTAAGAATACAGCTTGAAAAGCTCAAGATAGCAGAAAGCTGGATATCAGAGCATATTTTGAAGAAAGAAGCCATAAAGTCCCACTATGAAGATAGAAGAAATAGTTATATGGATGAGCCTCCTATAGTGAAAGAAGAATGGACAGAAAAAAGTTTGTTATCAGGCACAGGTTTATATCAAAGGTTTTCGTTTAAAGTGCAAGACCTTTAAAACAAAGATAGAAGCTTGTGTATGGCATGACAAACAAAAACAGCAATTTTTAAAAAATCCTTCAGAGTTTTATCAGGAAAAACAAAGTGTCTTTTTTTCCGAATGCTTTAAGCAGTATTTGGAAGAGGCTTTTCCTTTACTGAAGCCTGCTACAAAACAAGCTTATGAGGCAAGGTTCAGGTATTTTACAAAGGGACCTTTGCACAATAAACATGGAATATCTTAATGCAAAATATATTCATACATGGATAAATTGGCTTAAAAAGCATCACATAGCTTAAAATAAAAGAAGGAAGACCTTTAGCAACTGCTCTCAGCTATACTGAACTGGTATAGGAACTTTGTGGATGAGGACTTTAATGTTCCCATTACAAAACAGCACAGGCAACTTTGCCACTATAAGCCAGTCCCTTCTCAGCGTCCTGACTACTATGCAAGGCCAGAGGAGTTAAGAGATTGGATAAAGTGGTTAAAGGAACACAGAAGCAATCCTGTTTATTGGCAATTGGCTACCTTTATGGTTTTAACAGGAGCTAGAGTTGTTGAAGCTTGCGAAATGCTTTGGTCGGCTGTGGATTTGAGAGAAGGCAAAGCAAGAGTTATCCGAAAAATAAGATGGGACCATAAAACAAAAAGACCATCTTTGAAAGAGGATACAAAAACTTCTTCTTCTGTTCGTCTTCTGATTTTACCTGATGAACTGATAGAGATATTAGAACAGATGAAAGAAGAAAATGGAGGAGAAGGTTTGCTTTTCACAGATAAACAGGGAGAGGCTTTAAAATACAATGCTATTCAGTCAGCTTTTAATGCCAGGTTCAGAGCTTTAAAGCTTCCTTGGAAATCAACGCATATTTTAAGACATTCCTATGCAACAATGGCTTTGATAGCCACAAGAGATATATCCTCAGTGCAGGCAAGTCTTGGTCACACCTCAGTCGTATGACAGAAAAGTATGCCAAAGTGATAGCTCTTTTAAACAGAGAGACAGCAGAAAAAACCACAAAAGCTTTTAATCTTTTTGGAAGCTCTTTTAAAAATCACAGCGTGATAGATTTTGAAAGAAAATACCCAAGTAATTTCAATTAGTTATAATGGATAATGGTAGGGGCTGAAGGACTCGAACCTTCGATCCTCCGGTTATGAGCCGGATGCTTTAACCAACTAAGCTAAGCCCCCAACTGTTAAAAATCATATATAATAAAATCCCTCAAAAAACAGAGCGCTAATTGTCTTTAAAGTTCTTCAATTTAGCAGAGCGGCTGGGATGCCTCAGCTTTCTTAAAGCCTTAGCTTCAATCTGTCTAATCCGCTCTCTTGTGACATTAAAATCCTGTCCCACTTCTTCTAAAGTGTGATGGCTTTCTTCACCAATGCCAAACCGCATTCTTAAAACTTTCTCTTCTCTAGGTGTTAATGTAGCCAACACTTTTCGGGTTTGATTCACAAGATTTAAGTTAGACATAGCAAACGAAGGGTTCATCACATTTTTATCTTCAATAAAATCTCCCAATTGAGAGTCGTCTTCTTCACCCACAGGTGTTTCTAAACTGATTGGCTCTCTTGCAATCTTCATCACCTTTCTGACCTTATCCACGGAGATTTCCATTCTTTCAGCGATCTCCTCTGGTGTAGGATCACGGCCCAGCTCTTGCACTAAATAACGAGAGATACGGACCAATTTGTTGATAGTTTCAATCATATGCACAGGAACACGAATAGTTCTAGCTTGATCAGCAATAGCCCTTGTAATAGCCTGACGAATCCACCAAGTGGCATAAGTTGAAAACTTATAACCTCTGCGGTATTCAAACTTATCAACCGCTTTCATCAATCCAATATTCCCCTCTTGAATCAAATCTAAAAACTGCAAGCCTCTATTGGTGTATTTTTTTGCAATAGAAACCACCAATCGCAAGTTGGCTTGCACCAATTCTGACTTGGCTTTATCCGCCTCTTGCTCACCCTTCCAAACCTCTGTAGAAACCCGCCTCAACCAAGTTTTATTCATATTGATTTGCTCCGCCAGCTTATTCAAACGAGCCTTTGCATCTTTCCCTCCCACATACAAGTCTCTAAACTTTTGAAAAGAAAGGCCTGTCTCTTTTTTCACTTTTTGCAAATTTTGATCACTAACCATAATAGTATTATAGGTTTTTTCCACCTGTTCAAAATCATTAGACAGAGTTCTTTCAATAGCTTTTTCCACCCTTCTTTCCAATTCATAAATACGATTTAAAGTATTTCTAATTTTTGTTGTGATTCGGTTGATAATTTTTCTATTAAAATTAACTGTTCCCAATTTCTTCATAAGCTCTTCATTCAATTGTTCAACCGATTGAAAAGCCTTTTTATACTTTTCACTATCCAATTCACTCTCATTTATTACTTTGAAAAAAGCTTGCGCTTGATCATGATATTTTTGCGTGTGATTCACAATTTGATGAATGGATCGGACAAAACTTGTCTCATTTGCTTTTTCTTCGGCCTGCTCATCTAAACCCCTAATAATATTCTTCACTTTAAACCGCGATTTCTGTAAGTGCTCTTTAAAACGAACCACTTCCTTAACTCCAATGGGACACATCAAAAGAGATTTCATAATTTTTCTCTCTCCTTTTTCAATATTTTTAGAGATTAAAACTTCTCCTTTTCTATCTAATAAAGACACCCCGCCGATTTTTCTAAGATAAAGCCTGACTGGGTCATGCACTCTGCTGAGACTCAGTTTTTCTTCCGGCTCAGTCCCCTCCGATCCAAAAATATTAGACTCGGATCCTTCTTTTTGTTTTCCTTTAGCTTTTTTAAGTTTAACACTAATCCCTTTTTTTATCAGAGTTTCCATAAGTTCAGTTAAAATATCAGGATGGACAATCTCTGGGGAAAAAGCTTCATTCAGCTCTTGAGAGTAAATAACATCTTTTTTAAAAAAACCTTTTTTTTCTAAGTTTTGAAACTCAGAATAAAAAAGCTTTTTTTGATTTGCTAAATTTAATTTTTTCACTTCTGATTTAGCCTGCATAATAACCTCCTAAAATTGCTCCGTTGAGTTGAGTCTTTGTTTTGTTAATTGAAAAACTTTCTCTAAGCCATTAATATCCTCTGTGTTATTTATCTTCATATCAGCCAATAACTGACCCGCTTCCATCTTCTTTTGTCTTCTCTTTAAAAATTCAACACAATCTTTAAAAATCTTTTTCTGGCCTTCAGCATCACTTTCCCTAAATATCGGATAAGTTGTCTTAAAAATCAAATGAGTTTCTAATATTTCATTCAAAACCAAATGAATCAACTGATTAAAACCTTCAGATTGCCTGTATTTATGAGTCAATTTATTAAAAACTGCAATAATTTCTTTTGTCTGTAAATAAGAAATGACATTTTGCTCTAAAAAAGCCTTTAAAAAATCCTCAGACTCTAAGCATAAAACTAAAATCAGCTTTTCTGAATCCATAGCTTTAGCAATTGAAACAAGCTCTGTCCTGTTATTTAAAATAGGATCTGGTTTGTGATAGGAGGAAACAAAAGTTTTAACGCCTTGTTTTATTTTTTCCTCTAAAGCTTTTCCTAACAGACGGGCATCTGTCCCAAAAAGATCCAAAAGCCTTTGCTTATAAATAACTTTTAGGGATTTATCTTGAACTTTTGATAATACAGGAGCCAGCTCTTCAATCAAATACAAATTATCTTTTTTCTGCCGTTGTTTGCTCTTTAAGATAAAAAAGAAAAGGTCTTGAGCTGAATCTAAGCTCTCTTGAAAAGCCTGCTTGCCTTGCGAGCGAATCAAATCATCGGGATCCTGCCCTTGCGGCAAAGGTAAAATTTTCACCTTCAAACCCTCTTTTAACAACAAAGGCAGGCTTCTTTCACTGGCTCGCAATCCCGCTGTATCTCCGTCAAACACAAGGACCACTGTTCCCGCATATCGTTTTAAAAGCTTGGCATGAAACTCTGTGAGAGCTGTTCCTAAAGTTGCCACTGTATTTTTAAACCCGCTTTGCCACAAGGCTAAAAAATCAGTATAACCTTCAACCAATAAAGCAAAAGAATCCTGCCTGAGATAGCGAGCGGATTCACTCAAACCATAAAAAATCTGGCCTTTATGAAAAATTTCTGACTCCTTAGAGTTAATATATTTAGGAAGAGAATCATCTAAAACTCTAGCTCCAAAGCCAACCACTTGTTTTTTTATAGATACAATAGGAAAAATAAGGCGGTGGCGAAAGTTATCATAAGAGCGGCCATCCGCAGAGCGGTTAATCAAACCCAACTGAATAGCCAGCCGTTGTTCTTTTGAATTTAAAAAAGAAAGCAGAGAATTATTTTTCGGCGCGTAACCCAAACGAAATTTTTGAATTAGCTCCGCCGGCCATCCTCTTTTTTTTAGATAAGCCCTTACAGGATGATCCTTCTGGGCTTGTGTAAGCTGTTTTTCAAAAAACTGACAGATTCTTTCACTAAGCTCAAAATAATTCGGATTTGTTAAATTTTTCTTAAACCGAACCTCTTTTGGAAGGCTTAAGCCTTTCTTGTGAGCTAAGTATTCCACCGCTTCTGTAAAATTCATCCCTCTTTGTTTTTGCAAGTAAGTGAAAATATTCCCAGAGTTTTGACATCCAAAGCAATTATAGAGCTGTTTGCTGACAGAAACAGAAAAACTGGGAGTTTTTTCATTGTGTTCAGGAAAGGGGCACAAACCCATAAAACGATCCCCCTGCCCCTTTAAAACAGTGTCCTCACTGATTAAAGAGACCAGATCACTTGCCCAACAAAGCTGATCTACAAAATCGCTAGGATAATAACTCATACTTATAAGTTAGATAACTCTTCCCGAACTATTTGCGATAGCTGTTTTCCATCGGCTGAGCCTTTAGTTTTTGCCATAACTCCTTTCATCACAGCCCCCATATCTTTAATAGAGCTGGCTTGAATCTCTGCTATCACTTCATGGACTGCCTTTTTTAAATCCTCAGAAGATAAGGTCTCTGGCAAATAAGCCTGTAAAACAGAAAGCTGAAACTCCTCTTCTTTCACTCGGTCGCTGTAGCCTGCTTTTTTATAATGCTCCAAAGATTCTTTGATTTGTTTAATTTGTTTTTTCAAAACAGAAATGACATGCTCATCCGTCAAATCTTTAGGGCGAATCTCAATCTCTTTATTTTTAATGGCAGAATTCACAAAACGCAAAGCTTTAACCTTTGCCATATCTCTCTGCTTCATGGAAACTGCCAGTTCTTTTAAAATTTTTTCTTTTAAAGACATATTCTAATCCTTATCATCGAGAGGATACATAATTATAACCTAATAACAATTTTTATAGTATATTCCTAAGAAAAAAACCTTGTTTTTTTAAAGGCTCTTTTACGAGCCGCCAGAGACTTCTTCTTTCTAGCTAGACTGGGCTTTTCAAAAGCCTCTCTTTTTTTGATTTCCGACAAGATTCCCAGTTTTTCACAAGTTTTTTTAAATCGCCGAAGGGCATATTCCAAGTTATCGCCTTCCCGCACTTTGACTTTTGGCACAAAACATCACCCCCTCCAAGCTAAGCCTATAACAAACTTTACCAAAAGAAACAAGAGAGTTTTCTTAAAAATCAGTAAAAAAACGGCATTCAATAAGCTCTTTTCCAAATAATTTCACTCCCAAATTCAAAAAAACTAATCTAGTTTAAGTTTTAGAACCGAGCTTGTTCAATCTTTTCCCAGGAATCTGAAATTCTAAAAAAGTATGTCCTCGTGGAAAAGAGGGCAAGGGCGGAAATCTAAAGATACCAGAATCAAATTAGCATATATATGTCCCCATTATTAAAAAATTAGACATTCATGTTAAAAAACTGTATAAATGAAAATTATACACTTAATACCGATCCTGTTTGAGTTTTCCTCTCTTCTGTCACTCCCGCGAAAGCGGGAGTCTAGTTGCAACCTGAAATTTCAAACAGGTCAATATAATTACTCAAAATATACAACTTTCTCTTTTCGGCAAGGACATCCCATCCTTAGAACCCGCCTTTATCTAGAGGAAAGAGGCCTAAAAAGTGAGAGTTCCTTTAGAAAAAAGTAGAATGTTTTCCAGTATTTAAAGGTAAAAATGACATTTATTGAGAAATTAAGTATTAATTCCTTTATAATCCAAAGATATAAATTTGACTTCTCAATGATCACCTGTGAAAATAATAAACATGGAACAATTTAAGGCAATTTTTAAAATAGCTGTCATCTCTCTTTTAATTTTAGTCAGTACACAGTGTAATGATCCTAAATTTCAAGGAGTGGGTGTCCCTGTCACCCCCTCTCCCCAGCCACAGCCGAACCCTGTCGCTCTTTCTGCCTGCCAATTTTACAAAGCTCAATCCTTGATTCTAAACTGCCACGAAAAACATAACTTTTTCACTCAAGCAATTCAAAAACAAAAGAATGTTATAGCTTCTATATGCGCGAAACGAGCGTTCTCTACTGTTTGGGGGGCTTATTTTAACCCTTCTCCTTATGTATATGACGCCGAAAGTGTTAAAAATACCAATTTTCATTGGTCGTTTGGATTTGGAAATATACAAAAAGGCTCTCCTTCGGCTTTCCCTCCTAACTCTTTAGAGCTTAAATATCTGCATCTCTTAAATCAATTTAAAAATTCCTTAGATGCCAATCAGATGAATCAATGTCTGGGAGGAAATTATCCTTATGACGGTCCAACAATCATTAAAACAAGCTTTAAAATGATCAAATTAAAATTTTTAGAGCCTGAAACTTTTATACTCTGCTATAGAGAGCAGTTGGAAAGATACAGAGCGCAAAAAGCCTGTTCTCTTTGACAAATTTTATCACTTGATAATGGCCTTATATCAATCGCTCATAAGAGTTGTTCTTCTCTTAAAAAGATTGAAATTGTTTATGAAAAATTTATCTTTGATAAAAAAGAATTGAAGAAGAATAGAAACCATTAAAAACAGAAGTTTTTAAATAAAATGAGGAGAGCAAAAATTTTCTAAAACATGGATGATAACAACCATGATTTTTTTATGAACTTAGCTATTAAATCAGCTAAAGAGGCTTTTAAAAAAAAGGAAGCGCCTGTAGGGGCTGTTTTAGTAAAAAACGAAACAGTTATAAGCCAAGCCTATAATTTAAGGGAAAGTCATAATAATCCAGTTGGACATGCTGAAATTTTAGTCATAAAAAAAGCCAGTCAAAAACTCCACTCTTGGCGTTTGGAAGACTGCCGGCTTTATGTCAGCCTTGAGCCTTGTCTGATGTGTATAGGCGCTATTATTCAAGCTCGCATTTCCGAACTCATTTACGCCTGTTCTGATTTTAAAACGGGCTTTTCTTCCTATTATCGATTAGATAAACAAACTTCTTGGAAACACAAAATAAAGATAATATCAGGTGTTTGTTCTAAAGAAAGCTCCCTTTTATTAAAAGAATTTTTTAAGCAATTGAGAGATTAATTTCTTCAAATATATGGATCTTGTTTGAAAATTCAGTAGGCTTGTTCCGTCTTCCCATGGAAGGCTGAACTCTCACAAAAGCAGGCTCTCGTGGAAATAGAGGCGGATATCTCCAGAAAAGACTTCAAAACTCAAACAAGATTTAGTGTAAGGCTTGACAAAACCAGCCAAAAATAGCTACAAGGGTTTATTCACGGGGGTGTAGCTCAGCTGGGAGAGCATCTGATTTGCATTCAGAAGGTCGCAGG
>JAPPIY010000043.1:0-8684 GCA_026914095.1 Oligoflexia bacterium | reverse complement strand
ATCACTTCAGGTGTTTGTTCTAAAGAAAGTTCTTTCCTATTAAAACAGTTCTTTAAACAATTGAGAGTTTAATGCTTCTAAATGAAAAAGTTGATAAGCTCCTTATTTGAAACACTTCTGCAGAGAATTGAGACTTCCTCCTGCTTTAAAGCTTGACAAATCCAATTAAAAATAGCTACAAAAACTTATTTGCGGGGGTGTAGCTCAGCTGGGAGAGCATCTGATTTGCATTCAGAAGGTCGCAGGTTCGATCCCTGTCACCTCCACCAAGTTTGTTTAAACTCCTTAAAATGCTTGGACTTTTTCCATTAAATTTTTTTTAACGGGATTTTAACGGGAATTTTCACAGAGACTTTTCAAACAACTAAAACATTCTTTCAATTATTCCCCCGGAACAACTGATTTTATTTGAAGATTGCAGAAGCTGTCTTCTCTCCTGTTTCTGAACTCAAAAGAGCGACAGTTTTTGCATACTTTTGGGTCATCCTTACTTCTGTATGTCCAAGACAAGCTTGAACAGCAGAAAGGTTTTTTGTCTCCATAAGAGCAATAGTCGCAAAAGTATGCCTGCAAATATGAGTGGAACGCCAAGGAAGCTTTAAAGCTGTAAACCCTGCATTAAAAGCCGACTGAACAGCATTGTATTTTAAAAGCTCGCCTTTGTTGTCGGTAAAAACTAAATCATTCAAAGCGGATTGTTTCATTTCCCTAAGAATGTCTTTTAATTTCTCAGCCAGCATAACAAGTCTAGCTGATTGACTTGTTTTTGTCACTTCCTCTAAAAAAGGATGCTTTGTTCTTTGATCCCAGCGAACTCGCCTTATGATACGAACAAATCCCTTTTCTAAATTAACCGCCGACCATTTTAACCCGCAGGCTTCACCAACTCTTACTCCTGTTAAAAGCATAAAGCAGGCAAGTCTCCAATAGACAGAATTGCTTCTGTGATTTTTTAACCATTCAAGCCAAGCCTTTGCATCCTCTGGCTCTATAAAATAGTCAGGGCGTCTGGGAGCATTCGGTTTAAACAAACACATTTGCCTGTGCTTTTTAGTGATAGGAACATTAAAATCCTCATTGATAAAATTTCTATACCAATAAAGAACTGTCCTTAATAAACCAAGCTCCGCCAAAAAACTCTTTCTTCCTTTATTCTTTGAAGTCTTATGGCTTTTTAGCCAATCTATCCACTCCATAACTTTCATACCTTTAAACTCAGACATTTTCACTTCAGCCAAAGGGCTTTTGTAAAAATAGCTTAAACGGGTTTCATAGCTCTGTAGAGTGGATTTCATCATTCGGGTTTCAGCATCTTTCCAAAACCTGTCCATGCAGTCTTTAAAACTCATTTGATCGTTTAGACTGGAAGGACTGGAAGTTAATTTATATCGTTGTTCTTCGTGCCATAAAATAGCTGATCTTCTCACAGAAAAGTTTTTCACAGCCACACGAACCCCTTTTATAAATACTTCCGCTTGGTAATAAGTGATCGGTTTTTGTTGTTTTTTTGTTCGGTATTGTCTTTTGATTATTGCCATTGTGATTTCTCCTTTCGGTTTAACCACTCTTGCAAGCTCCCTTTAAGAAACAAATTCCTTTTGCCGATTTTGACATAAGGGAGTTTCCCAAGAGCTACCCAGTTGCGAATAGTTTGGGGAGCTAATCCAAAGATAACCGCTAATTCCTCTACTGTTATTAAATTATCAAAGAGCAAAGCTTGAGGCTGTTTTGAGCCACAGCTTATCTTTTTTACTTTACTCCCAGCAGATTTTTTTGACAAGTCCTTTGATTGACTTTTCTGGCTTGCTACAAGATTAAAAGCTCCAACAGAATGTCCTGTTTTATCGGTTGGCACAAATTGAGTTACCTCATTTGATTGAGTTTTATCTGTTTCTCTTGATTTAACTAATGAGTTAAGCTCTTTTTCTTTTTGCTGAAAACTGCTACTCCCAGCTTGAAAATTCAGCTGAAATTGATCTTTATTTTTAAATTTATTTCTTTGTTTCATAATACACCCCTTTTTTCTTAAAGCTCAAAACTCACTTTTTATTTGAGCTTTTGTTTAACTTTTTTTTTTGGACTTTTAATTTTTTTAAACTAAAAACCCTAACTAAAACATTTTTTTAAAACTAATTTGCCAAATCTCTCTATTTGACTGAAAAAGCTTTCTTAATAAATTCTATACTTTTTAAAACCCCTTAAACTCACACCTTCTTATCATTTTTATTGTTGATGATTTTTGGCAGGCTGTGAAAGCTCCTCTGCCCTCCAGCCCTTTTTTCTTCCTTTTTTCTCTCAAGCCTCTTTTTTAAACTCTATAGCCTCATTCTTTATAAAAAACAATTCCTAAACCTTTTCCCTCAAAATGCTTGCTTTCATCCAATAACATCTCATATAAAAGAAATCTCACAACTAAAACTGAAACAAAAAAACTAAGCCAACTAAAAAATAAAAACTCAAACTCAAAACAAACCAAAAACCAAATCCACAAACAATAAACAAACTTCCTCTAAACCCTCCAACCTTTCACAGCCTGCCAAAAATCATCTTCTTTCATTTATCTTTCCTTACATATATTTTAATTTTACTACTCACTTACTTACACTTACCACCAGCCAATCCTGACCACTTTCACACAAGATGTGGGGGAGTGGTCAGGATTGGCTGGTGGTGGAAAGCCTTTATCTTAAAGGCTTTCCAAGGATTTGTAAAAATCCTACTTTGCACTAGACTTTGCACTTTAAATCCTCTTAAATGCCTTTTTCTCTTACCTGCCCACACCTGCTTATAAGCCTGCTCACACATTTTCATACACCTGCCCACAGCCTTCCTTTTCATAAAAAATTATCCTCTACAACATTCCCTCAAAACATACTCTTTCTAAACACTTACTTTGTTCTTTTTTTCAACCACTCAAGCAAAGATAACTTCCCATACCAAAAGTTTGTCAATTCATCCTCTCGGCTATAATGAGCTATCCCTATATACTTATAATGTTTGAAAGACCTTATTAAAGAATTCACTTTTTTAACATTAGTCACAACATAAAGAACATGAGTAAATCTAGAGTTTCTATAATCTGAAGTTTTACGCCAATATCTTCCCTTGCTTTTAATATGAAGTTCTAACTCTACAGCTAGCTTATAATCCTCTCCTTTTATATAAAAATCAGGCAAAGGCTCCCACTTTCCATTATATAAAGTATCTCTTAAGTTTCTTATATCATTTTCAAAAACAGCAGAATGACCTAAAAGCTTTTCCAGTCTTTCTTTAAGAGAAAACAATAATAATTGATGTTTGATTTTCCAATAACTAGGCTTTCTTTTAATAAGTTTGTATTTATTATTAAGCCGTATCACTTTTTTATTTCCTCCAATAAAAGGCATAGAGGCTGTATCCATGATTTTATTAAAACTAGGGGAATAAATAGATTCTATTCTAATAAAGCCTTTTTCTTTTAGTTTTTTAAGTCTTAAAGAAGCTGAAGTTTCAGAAGAAAAGAACTTATTAGCAATGTCTTTATAAAAACAAAAATCCTGCTGTTGCAGAACATTTATAATACGATTATCTCTTTCAGTCAGTATCATCTTTATCTTTCCTCCTTAAACAAACTTTAATTGGGGAGGTTTCTTTTTTAATTTACTCACTCAGAACATAAACCAATAAAAAATGGATAAAGGAAAAGGAGCTTTGAAGGTTGTCAAACTAGGTTTTAAGCAATTTGTTTTACATCAGGCTTAAGAACTTGAGCTTCTCTTATCAAACGGTCTAGGAGATGTCTATTGTGTCTTTCAGCTATACTCCACTGAAAAGGAGAGTTAAATAAAGCATATAAAAAGGGAAGCCCAGACCAACAAATACAGATACAAAAAACTCCTAAGATTATGTTTTTTCTATAAAAGTAATTTATTCCAAGCCCACCGAAAAACAAATTTATAAAAAATAAAATCGTCCCGTCTATCTTTTTCTCTTTATATTTAAACAAAACCAACTGAGTTTCTTTTTCATTCAAACCCTCAAAAAGCTTTAACTGTTTTATTTGCATGATATATACCTCCCGCATTTACCGCTTATGAATTCTTTATACTTTGGATGATTTCTCCATCTAAAGTCTAAAATTTTACCCGTAGCCTTTCGGCCCTCAAATAATTTGGTGCATCCAACAGGCTCCTTACTAGCCCGCACTTTGTCATACATCCAAGTCTTTCTAAAGCTTGAATTATGTAAATGACATTTTCTTTGAAACCAAGACATAGCTCCGCAATGATCAAAACAATAAACCGCTTTTGTTTTTTTTAAACTATTAGGGACTGAACCATAAGGCTCGTCATAATGCTCCCCCATTTCTATGAGGGCTTCTACATAAGTCGTCATATCTTCAATATCCCTTATCAAAGCCTCTTTATTGCATTCCTTTAAGCCCGCTCTTTCATAATCTTGCAATAAATCAGTGTAAGGGCATTCATACCAAGTAGGCACTTTTTCAAAGCTAAAATCGCTCCAATCTATTTCACTGCATCCAACTAAAAATAATACTATAAATAATAATCTCATAAAAATCTATCGGCTAGTTTTCCTGTTTCTTTTGACCCGATTAGGATTTTATTCTGGCTCTTTATTAGAAAAAATTTATTGATTGCAATTTATCCATTTAAACCTCAAAAAATAAAAAAAATGTATAAACTTTTATTTTTCTAATTGGTAATCATTCCCCCTACTATACTTACTAAACCAATTATCAAAAGTGTGCCAAGTGTTCCTAAAAATGTAGGCTTCTTATTTTCTTCTTTTAATTTATCAAGATTAGTTTTATTTTCAGTATATTCAGCTTTGGTTTTATCTATTTTTTCAGTTTTAAATTTATCTAATTTAGTTTGAGCATTATTATATTTAGTTGTTGCTTTATCTAGTCCTAATTGAGCTTTTTCTTTTGCTTCACGAGCTTTTTTTACTTTTAGAGGTTCAGTTTTCATTAATTCAGTTTGAGCTTTTTCTTGTCTAGCTTGAGCTCGCTTCAGGAAAGAATTTACAGTTTTTCTGGCTCTTGTAAGACCAACTTGATCTGCTAAGCTTGCTAAGTCTCTACTGAAGGAGGAGTCAAATAAAATCTTATTTCTGAGTTGTTCTAATGCATAATTAGCATCTGTTACTTCATCCCATTCTTTTGAACCTCTCTCTTTCCAGACAGTAACTAGCTAATCATATTTGGCTTTGGTCAAATTATATTTATCAACAGCTTTATTATATTTGATAATTTGTTTTTTATATTTTATCTCAAGAGCTTTATCTTTTTTTATAGCTTTAGACATTTCAATTTTTTGGGTTTTAGACAAACCAGAACATGAAATAAAAAAGATTGAAAAAAAATATAACCCTAAAGTTATTTTAGAACTCATAATAAAATTATCGGCATTTTTCTATCAAGATTTTAGGCTAAGCTTGAGAAAATATTAAAAAATTGTTAGACAAACTGCCTTTATTGAAAAAGATTATCAACAAAAAGCGGGCAGTTGGCAGATTTATAAGCACCATTATTTATCAAATTAAATTGATTTTTTTGTTTTTTAACCAAAAATAAGCTTTGCAGTCCCTGGTTAATTCCTCTCCTAGATTAGTTTCTGGTGATGAATCCAGGGTTTTTCTTTTTAAAAAAGATGCTTATTGTTAAATAATGTTGGTATAAAGTTCACAGTAAGCGACAGTATAATGAAGAAAAATTCAGTATATAGAGACTAAAAAATAGCCTGAAAGTCTTGTAAATAAAGGGTTTTAATGTAAAATATGTTAATAAAGGGCTAAGTAATTTGTTTTGATTTTATCCTTGACTTATAGTAAAAAATATGGATACTAAGAGATGACATCCCCACTCGTTTTCGACTGGTGGGTGCGAGCAGGCGAAAGCCTGCTTTCGCGTATTTAGAGCATGAAAAAAACTATTATTTATATTGATGGGTTCAACCTTTATTATCGCTTAAAAGATACTCCTTATAGATGGTTAAACCTTCAAAAACTATCTGAATTTTATTTGAATCCAAAACAACACAATATAATACAAATCAAGTATTTTACAGCTTTGGTAAAAAGAGTTTCAGATAATAACTCAAATATTATCAAACAGAATATATATTTGCGGGCAATTCACACAATATCAAACTTAAGTATAATTTTTGGCCAATTTAAAAAAAGGCAAGTAACAGGGCTTAAATGTCATTTTGAGAATGGAAGATTTATAGAAAGTGATGAACTGGTTACCGTAAGCAAATGGGAGGAGAAGGAATCTGATGTTAATATAGCTACTCATATTATTGCAGATGCTTCTCAATATGATTGCGCTGTTCTAATATCTAATGATACAGATTTAAAAACACCATTAAGGTATGTCAAAGAAGTTTTTAAAAAAGAGGTAGGTGTCATAAGCCCTCGCAGGAATGTTCATATAGAATTGAAGGACGCCAGCCATTTTCAAAAAAGGATTTCCAACAAAGTTTTAGAGCAATGTCAGTTTCCGGAAAAGGTGAGAGACGATAAAGGAGAGTTTTTCTGTCCTCCAAAATGGAAACAAATTAGAGATCAAAAAACATAAAATTTTAACGGGATTTTGACGGGATACTCCAGTTAGGAGAGGTTATAAGCGGTTATGCTAGGGAAAAAGGAGTGGGTTTTGTTGATTATTTTGCTCATTTTAGCCTTTTAAAGCCTCTATTTCCACGCCTGTCACCTCCACCAAAAAGAAGTCTAGGGGACTTCTTTCTAAATTCAATCTTTAAGAGCAAAAATTATGAAAGCTCAAGATAACTTAAGCGGTTTTTCTAAATATTAAAAATAAGTTTTTAGTAGCCATAAAAGCCACAACAATAAAAATATCACAAATCTTATTGACAATAAAGAGCTGTCAATAATAAAAAACTTCTATGTAAACCGCCAAGCGTGAGGTTATTAGCGCGTTATTCAATTATGAAAAAGTCTTTGGTTTCTCTTTCTTCTGTCTTAGAAAATCTTTTTAAAAAAAAATCCTCTCATTTTTCAGAAATTTATTTTTTATTCCAACTAAAACAAGTTTGGAATCAAATAGTTGGCAATAAAATTTCCAAATTGGCTGTTCCCAACCAATTTAAAAATAATAACTTATTTTTAAACCTGCCTGACTCCACTCATTTACAAGAAATGCACTTTGCAAAAGAAGCTTTAAGAGAAAAAATAAATAAGCGTTTTCCTTCAGCAAAAATAAAAAAAATTATTTTAACAGTAAAAAACAGCTCCCAATCCTATTGATTTTTCCTGCTAAAATATCCCACATCAACAAGCCAGCCCCTCCTTCTATAGACTTATTACTGGTCAGCTTTGAATTTTTACCCCAATTTGCGTCTTCCCCGGAAAACAGAACTCCCGCGAAAGCCTGTCCTCGTGGAAACAAAGACAGGAATCTCCAGATAAAACTTCAAAATTCAACAGGATCCGTATAAATTCTAAAAAACAGGCCCAACTACTGAGTCCTATTTGAAAATTCAGGTTGAAACTAGATTCCCGCTTTCGCGGGGATGACGGAAAAATAGAAATTTCAAACAGGATCAGAATTGTTACTTCTCTGGGGGTTTGTTTGATTTTTCCGTTAGCTCTTGAAGGTAATTTTTTTGGGGACGCTCTCCCAATAGAACCAGCAATCTATTATATAGATCGCGATCATTGACTAAGGCTCCTAAGGCGCCTTTCCCAGATTCTATTTTTTCTAAAATATTCTTGGCATGCTTTAATATCTCACTCAACTCTTTTTGATCTTTCTTTGATAAAAAGCCTCTCAACCCCTTGTCATTAAAACGATCCAATAGGTCTTGAATATTTTTAAAAATGTCTTGAAAAGACTGCTGTGTTTTTTTGCCATCTCCCATAAGCAGAGACAATAAATTAGAGGTTTTCTTGTAAGGTATCAAAGAGCCTTTTTGCAATTTAGGAGCTGATAAATCTGTTGTTATAATATTGATATAACGATCTCCTAAAGCCCCTGAGTTTTTTAGTTCCACAAAAGTCGACTCCGTAATAATAAACTTATGCTTTTTTTTCACGCTAAAATTCAGCTCTACCTCTCCATTTGGCAGGAGTTTTGTATTTACAATATTCCCTGTAATGCTTCCATGTATTGTCACTTTTGTTCCAACATAAACGCCTGAAGCCTCCTTCATTTGAGTTTTATAAGTAACAAAGGTGCCAAAAAGCTGGCCTTTATTAGCCCCGATAATATAAGTGAAAGCAGAAAAAACAATGACACCGATTATTACAATAAACCAAACCAAAAATTCTCTAAATAGATTTTTCTTCATTTTAAGCTCCTCTTTTAATTCCCTGCATGAAACTTTTTAATAAAACATTATAGTCCTGTTCAATGGTTTTAGGTGTGCCAATAGCTGAAAATTTTCCTCCGGATAAAAGAGCAATCCGATCGGAAATTTGAAGAGCCACCGGCATATTATGTGTTACTAGAATAGAAGTTGTTCCTCTCTTTTTCAACTTTAACATAGTTTTCATTAAATTAGCTGTATTATAAGGGTCTAAACTCACTGTAGGCTCATCATATAAAATCACCTTTGGTTTTAACATCATACAGCGGGCAATACCCACCCTTTTCTGCATTCCTCCTGACAGCTCAGAAGGATACAGGTTTTCCGTTCCTTGAAGTTCAAATTCTTTCA
>JAPPIY010000118.1 GCA_026914095.1 Oligoflexia bacterium | reverse complement strand
GCGCATTTATTCCTGACTTTGTCCTTTGAAAAACTTTACAGCCCTCCCTGAAAGCCCTATTGAATGACTTGTCCTAAGGCTGTCCCTTGAAAGAAAAGCGAAAATCCAGCCAAATTCTCAAGCCGGCAAAAGCCTGTTTGCTCCTTTTTTCCAACAGAAGCCTATCAAGCGACTTTGCTCTTAGATTTCAGCAACTCAAGGGAAATCTTTACTTCTAAATTAAATACATTTTTTATATGTCTTGAAATTTTATCTAAGCTCCATTTTTGCCTTTTAGATGTAAAATCAGAAACAGCTTGCAGGGATAAACCCGATTTGTCGGAAAAATTCTTAAGCCCCATAGCTTTGATTGTTTCACGAAGAGCTGATTCTACAGACAGCTTTTCTCTTTTTATAATGTTAATTAAATACGATTGAGCGTATCTAGGGTTTTTAAATTTTTGAGCTAAGACTTTGTCGTAGCTTTTATTTCTGTTGGCCACAGCGCCTCCAATATTCTCTTGCTTTTTTAATATCTCTGTTTTGTGTTTTTTTATCTCCCCCTATTAACAGAAGGATAATTTTATTTTTATCTTTTCCAAAATAAACCCTCAATCCGCTAGCATAAGGTATCTTAATTTCAAAAATCCCCGCTTTTAAGTTTCTTATTGCCTTTTCAGCGCCTCCTTGAGCCAGCCTTTGAATATAAAGATTCAAAACCAAAAAATCTAAACAGTTGGCGCTAAAAAAGCCCTGACTATTTGAATTCACTTTTTAATTGGCTTTTATTTTTTCCATAATAGCTAAAGATAAAAGTTCCGCGCATTGCTCTTCATTTATATCGCTATTGAGCCTAAGCTCAACAACTTTTTTTTGTCCTTTTTCTTTAACCCAATTATTACACTTTATAAAAATCTCTACATCTGTCTCATTTTTTAACTCTTTATCTGTTAAAAGCTCGCAATGAGAGTTTAAATAGGAATCTGTATCATGTTTGTTTAATAACTCATGCCCTCTTTCAGTTATTTGTTTAAGCGATCTTGACCTAGTAAAAGGCTGTAATATGCCAGCCTTGATTAAAGCTTCTCTTATCTCTGTGTGTTTTTCATTTAATTCTGTTATATTTTTCTCCATCTTTTGAGAAAATTTATCAAATTTATAGGACAAAAGAAACAAATCTTTAATTGACTGTAATATCTTTGACATAAAATACCCTATTTTTTATTATAGCAAAAGATTTGTATTATAGAAAATTAAATTTGTCAAAAAAGAAAAAAATAGATTTTATAAGTCTTTTAAGCGAGCTAATCAGAATAAATGCCAGCTGTTTTAAGACTCTCTTATTATCGGGGATTTTGATTAGAATGAATAAAAGAGCAATATAATACGGACAATGCTAATGCTAAAAAACTACACCTTAGGCTTGTATCAACTGTCAACCTGAGTTCGCCTTTCCGCTCAGAGAGTTTTACAAGCGCCTCTAAATGACTTTCTTATATTCCAAAACATAAGAAAGCAAAAAAACCAAAAGCTGGCTCAAACCCAACAAAAAAGATTTTCCATCTAAGAGCCAAGCCACCAAAACCAAGGCAAATAAAAGCAAAAGCCATTTGCTAAACAGCAAAAGGATTCCTAATGCTCTTCTTTTCTGGACAAAAATCAATTTTATAGAATAAAAGAAAAGCCCTATATACAAATAAGAAAAAACAAAGCCTATTAAAAAAGAGCCTTTATTGAGTCCGAACAAAAAAACCAAGCCAAACAATAAAAAGGCAGAGGCTGTTTGCAAAATAAGACTCACAGGCCTTAACGAAGTTTCTTGAAGAGCTTTAAAAACCATAGCGCGTAAACTAAAATTAAACAGACAAGAGTCGCCCAGCCCTCCCATGAAAAAACTTTATCTAAAAAAAGCCCTAAACACAAGCCAACCGCTATAAAAGATAAAAGCTCCGCGCTTAAAACTAAAAATTTTTTCATAAAAACCCCGGCTGATTGCTCTGTCTCTCTTTGAGTCTTTCTATCCGGAGAGATAGAAAGGCCGAAGGCTTTTCTATCTTTTCCAATTCTTGAACAGCTAAAGAAAATTTCTTTTGAGACTCATAGATAAAAGCTAAATACTCTCTAAAAAAATCTTGATGATCCGGGTAATTTTCTATTTGTTTTTGAAACAAACGGCTGGCCTTATCAAACTGATTTTGGGTGATAAAAATCCCTCCTTTTAAAATCAGCGCTTGTTTTCTTTCTTCCATAGAGATTCCCTCAAAAAAAGCCTTTTCAATCTCTATCAAAGCTTGAGAGCGCTTTTGCAAGTAATAAAAGCTTTTGGCAATGTGATAATGCGCGGAAAATTTTTCACGGCTCTTTAAGGGAAAATCTAAAAGAGAGCTGTAATACTTTAAGGCTTTGTCATAATTTTTTAGCGGGTAAAAAGATTTTTCCGCCAGCTTTTTTGTCAAAGCTTTTACCTCTTCCGTTTTTGTCTTTGTCCGTTTATCTCTTTGCAAAAGCTCTTCTAAAATAAAAATCGCTCTTCCCGCCTTTTTTTCCCTCAAACAAATCTCCGCCTTTTTTAAAAAAGCCTGTCTGGGCTTTTTATAAAAGTTTTTTTCCTTTTTCTCACAAGCTCCCCTCTTTTTTAAAAACAAAGGAAGTTTGTCCGAAAAACAAGAGGAAAGCGCGAAAGGACAAACAAAAAAAATTATTCGAGTCGGCGCTAAAAAAGTCAGAGAAAAAGTTTTCTTACTCAAAAGCTTGCAAGAAAGAGGAAAAAATGAGTTCGGCTTTGAGCACAACGCGTCCATAGGACGCTGTGTGGCAAAAAGCCTATCTGAAATTTTTCCCTCTTTCTTGCAAGCTTTTGAGTAATGGAGCTGATTTTCTTGCAAACTTTATCCCTTTAAAAACACAAAATTATAAACAAATTCAAATAGCTTTTTCAACGCCGACTATTTTAGAAAAAGTCAATTCTCTTCTTTTTCCCGCTCATCAACCACAGTGGCGCCTGTAACCCGCTCCCCTGATTTAAGATCAATAAAACGCACCCCTTGCGAAACTCTGCCAAAAACAGAAACCTCTGAAACCGGAAAGCGAATCGACTGGCCTTGATTGGTTGTAATAAGAGCTTGTTGCTCCGAAGAAACCAAACGCGAGCAGACCACTTGTCCTGTTTTATCTGTAACTTTTTGGCCTAAAACCCCCCGGCCTCCGCGGTTCTGCGATCTAAACTCACTGGCTCGGACTCTTTTTCCATAACCTTTTTCTGTTATCACTAAAAGAAGTTTTTCCTCTTTTTTCTCCAGCGCTTCCATAGAAACCACAGAGTCCCCTTCCTGCAAGCGAATGGCTTTCACCCCTCGAGCGGTTCTTCCCGTTTCTCTCACACTCTGGCTCTCCATACGAATAACTAAGCCTTTTCTCGTGTAAATTAAAAAGTCTTTAGAGCCTTCTCCTATCTGCGCATCCTGTAAAATATCCCCTTCATCTATAGAAAGAGCATTGACTCCTCCCTGGCGAGGCTTAGAAAATAAAGACAAACGGCTTTTTTTCAAAATTCCCTTTTTCGTGATTGTGCTAATAAAAGCCTGCTTAGAGCTTTCTTCTTTAAGAGGCGCAACCAAACGAGGCTCTTCCTCCTCTTTAAAAGAAAGCAAATTATTTAAGGAGCGGGCTTTGGTTTGTCTTAAGCCAGAAGGAACTCTATACACATCCAGCCAGTGCAATCGGCCCAGAGAAGAAAAAACCAAAAGACGGGAAAGAGTATTGACGCTCCAAAGCTTCCACACAAAATCTCCTTCAGTTCTTAAATCCCATCCTTTTAAGCCCTTGCCCCCTCTTTTTTGAAGACGATACTCTTCTAAAGGGATTCTCTTTACCAAGCCTTTATAAGTTAAAAATAAAACCACTTCTTTTTTTGCAATTAAATCCCTGTCAGAAAGCTCCTCAGAGCCTGCTGTAATTTTTGTCCGTCTCGGCCTTTGATATTTTTCCTTTATTTCCTCTAACTCCTTCTTTAAAATATCTTTTATTTTCTCTTCATCAGAAAGAGTCTCTTTTAAGTGATGGGCCCGGCGGGCTGTCTCCTCTCTGTCTTTTTGCAGGCTTTTTCTTTCCAAACCTGTTAGTTTTGCCAGCCTCATCTCCAAAATAGCTTGGGCCTGCCGGTGCGAAAATTTCAACTCAGAGATAAGCTCTCTTTGAGCCTGTTTTCCATCTTGAGATCCGCGGATAATAGAGATCACTTTGTCAATATCAGCTAAAGCCTTTTCCAAACCTTCTAGGATATGCAGTTTTTCCTGAGCCTTTTTCAATTCAAAAATCAAGCGATGAGTGATCACTTCTATTCGATGCTCAATAAAGACAGAAAGCATTTCTTTTAAATTAAAAATGCGGGGCTGGTTGCTCTTATCCAAAGCCAGAAAAATAATTCCAAAACTGGTTTTAAGCTGACTGTGTTTTTGAATCTGGTTTAAAACAACTTGAGGGTTAGCTCCTCTTTTTAAAGGAATTGCTATTCTCAAACCCTCTCTAGAGGACTCATCCCTAATGTCAGAAATTCCCTCCACCTTTTTGTCTTTCACCAAATTAGCAATCGATTCAATCAAGCGGGCTTTATTCACTTGATAAGGGATTTCCGTAACAACAATTTGAGGACTCTGTTTTTCCCTCTCTTCAATTTCTGTCACGGAAGAAACTGTAATAATGCCCCTTCCCTTAGTATAAGCCGAATAAAGGGCTGACTTTCCCTCTACTATGCCTGCAGTGGGGAAATCTGGGCCTGGCAGGATTTCCATAAGCTCAGGAATATCCACCGAAGGATTTTCTAATAAAAACAAGCAGGCTTGGACAACTTCCCCTAAATTATGCGGGGGAATATTGCAAGACATTCCAACAGCAATCCCAGAGCTTCCATTCACCAAAAGGTTGGGGTAGCGGGCCGGCAAAACTAAGGGAATAAACAGGCTGTCGTCGTAGTTGGGCCCAAACGGAACTGTCTTTTTTTCTATATCGGTTAAAAGCTCCTCCGCTAAAGCCGTCATCCGTATTTCAGTATATCGGGAGGCAGCGGCGCTATCGCCGTCAATAGAGCCAAAATTCCCTTGGCCATCAACCAAGGGCGCCTGCATAGAAAAATCCTGCGCCATTCTGACAATGGCGTCATAAACCGCCATTTCCCCGTGAGGATGGTATTTACCAATAACATCCCCCACCACTCGGGCGGATTTTTTAAAAGGCTTGTCATGGGTATTGTTTAAATCTTTCATCGCAAATAAAATTCTGCGATGAACCGGCTTGAGGCCATCCCTAACATCAGGCAGAGCGCGCCCTACGATCACGCTCATAGAGTACTGGAGATAAGACTCTCTCATCTCCTTATTTATATCCACTAAAGAAACATTGTCTTTTCCGTTATAGCTCATACATCCAGCTCTTTTACATTTAAAGCATTGTTATAAATAAACTCTCGGCGCGGCTCCACCCGCTCCCCCATAAGAAGATTGAAAGTCTCATTAGCGGAAAAAGCATCTTCTAAATTGATCTTTAAAAGATGTCTGTTTTCCGGGTTTAAGGTGGTCTCCCAAAGCTGTTCTGGATTCATTTCACCCAAACCTTTATATCTCTGAATATAAAGCCCTTTTTTGCAAATCTCTGTAACTCTTTCCGCAAAATCCTCATAGCTTCCAAAAGACTCTAAGGCGCTTTTAAACTTCATTTTGACAGGAAGAGGCTGAAACTCCGTTAGTTGCTGATAGAGTTTTTTTAGCTCTCTCCATTTAGGAGACTGCGCCAGCTCTTCATCAAAACAGCTTTCTTGAACATGGCCAAAACGAACTGTTGTAACAACAAAACCTCTTTTATTAGATGTTTTTTCATTTTCACTTAAAATTCTGCCTTCTACTTTAGAAAAGCCTAAAAGAGACTTTTCCTTTAATTTTTCCCCAAATTTTTCTAATAAAACTTTTGTTTCTTCAGCAGAAGCTATCAAGGACTCTAAATCTTTTTTTTGGGAAAGCAAAAAAACCAGCAAATGCTTTTCCAGTTGCCCGGCTTTATTTAAGCTTTTTTTATAGGATTGGCTTTGAAACAAAAAGCCCCTGATCTCCTCTCGGCTCTTTCCCTCAAACTCAATATTATCTAAAGCTCTGTCAAAAATTTTCTCATCTAACTCCTGCTCATTTTTTAAATAATGAATCTCTTTCCCTTTTTTCATCCGATACAAGGGGGGTTGGGCAATATAAACATGGCCTCTCTCCACCAGCTCCGGCATTTGGCGATAAAAAAAGGTCAGCAAAAGCGTCTTAATGTGAGAGCCATCCACATCAGCATCCGTCATAATAATAACCTTATGATACCTTAGCCTTTCCATTTCCATCTGCCCTTGGCCAACACCGGCCCCAATAGCGGAAATAATTGTTTTCACTTCTTCATTGGATAAAACTTTGTCAAAGCGGGCCTTTTCCACATTGATAATTTTTCCCCTTAAAGGCAAAACTGCTTGAATTTTTCTGTCACGGCCCTGCTTAGCGCTGCCTCCCGCAGAATCCCCCTCTACCAAAAACAACTCACACAGTTTGGGATCTTTTTCCTGACAGTCCGCCATTTTTCCCGGAAGCGAGCCTCCCTCTAAAGCTGATTTCCTTCGCGTCAGCTCTTTCGCCTTCCTGGCGGCTAAGCGGGCCTGGGCCGCTGAAACCGCTTTTTTCACAACTTTTTTAGCCTCGCTCGGATTTCTATCCAGCCAAGAGCCAAGCTTTTCACTGAAAAAAGACTCCATTAAGCCTCTCACTTCATTGTTCCCCAGTTTTGTTTTTGTTTGCCCTTCAAACTGAGGCTCTCTCACTTTCACAGACACAACAGCTGTCAATCCCTCTCTAACATCTTCACCCTCTAAGTTGCTTTTTAATTCTTTTAAAAGATTTTCACTGTGAGCATAAGAGTTTATAGCTCGTGTGAGCGAGGTTCTAAAACCCACTAAATGGCTTCCTCCCTCTGTTGTTCGGATATTGTTGCAATAAGTGAAGATATTTTCTTTATAAGTTTCACTCCACTGAAAAGCAATTTGAAGCTCCATTTGCTCCCTCAAGCCTTCAAAAAAAAGAATGTCCCTGTTTATAGGGTTTGCCCCTTTATTAACATAAGAGACAAACTCCTTTAAACCTTCTTTAAAACAAAAGGCCTCTGAGCGGTTAGAGCGCTCATCTGTCAGCTGGATTTCCAAGGCCTGGTTTAAAAAAGCCAGCTCTCTAAATCTGGCGGATAAAGTCTCAAAGGAAAAAACAGTCCTTTCATCTTTAAAAATCTCTCTGTCTGGTTTAAAAGTTGTTTTAGTGCCTGTCTTTGCGGTTTCCCCTAATTTTTCAACAGAAGTGACAGCCTGCCCTCTTTCATAAGACTGCCTCCAAACAACCCCTCCCCGATACACTTCAACAGAGCAAGAGCTGGAAAGAGCATTTACAACACTGGCGCCCACACCGTGAAGTCCTCCTGAAATGCTATAGGAATCCTTGTTAAATTTCCCGCCGGCATGCAAGACTGTCATCACAATTTCTAAAGCGGATTTTCCCTGCTTATGATCATCAACAGGTATCCCCCGCCCATTATCCTCTATGCTAACGGATTCATCTTCCGCAATATGAATAGAGATTTTAGAACAGTGTCCCGCTAAGCTCTCATCTACAGAATTATCCACAATTTCATAAATCAAATGATGATAGCCTCTATCCGAGGTGTCCCCTATATACATCCCCGGTCTTTTTCTAACAGCTGTTAAACCCTCCAAAACCTGAATGGATTCTGCGGAGTAATTGGCTTTTTTGTTATTTTCCACATTCATTGCAATTTCTCTATTTGCCCCTCTTTGACATTGAAAAAAGACATGCTTTCTGTCTTAAAAGAAGTCATTTTACAACTGGTTAAGAATATCTGGCAATGCTTTTTTTCAAGGAATTTTAAGAATTTTTTTTGAATGGTTTCATCTAGCTCTAAAAGGACATCATCTAAGAAAAGAAGGGCCTTTGGAAAAAATTGAACATGGCTTAAAAGCAAAGATAAAACATAGCTTCTCTGCTGGCCTTTAGAGCAAAAAGTTCGGGAATCCTCTCCCTTAAAGAGAAACCTAATTTCATGCCTATGAGGGCCTGAAAGAGGCATTCCCGCTAATATCTCTTGCTTTGTTTTTTTATCTAACTCCTCTTTTAAAACAGATAAAATGCCGGACTCTCTTCTCAAACTTTTATCTTCTTCTGTAAGATAACAAAAATCAAGAAAAGGAATCGGCTCCTTAAAAAAATGAAGAGCTGTCTCTTGAAGGGCGGAGTAAAGGCGGTTAAGAATAGCCAAACGGGCCTGAACAAGAAGATGGGAAGCATCCAAAAACTTTTCATTGAGAGCTTTTAAAACTCTTAAGAGATCCTGTTCTTGAAGAAGGCCTTTTTTATAATTTTTCAAAAGCTGTTTTTTTTGTCCCAATGCCTTCTCAAAAGAAGATTTTGCCCGATTTTGCCATGGAAAAGAAAAAAGCCCTTCTATAAAATTCCTTCTTTCGCTAGGGCCTTGACGAATGCATTTTAAGCTGGTCTCTGTAAAAACAAAACAAGGAAATTTTTCAAGCAGAAAATCCGCTTTCACCTTCTTCCCGCAATAGACCAACTCTCTTTTTAAACGAGAGTTAGAGTTAAAAAAGGAAGATTCTATCTTAGAACAGCCTTCTTTCTCCCTCAAAGTTAAACAGACTTTTGAAGACTCTCTGTCTTTTTGTATAAACTGACTGCTGACAAAAGAGTGAAAGCTTTTCCCTCTTAAAGCGCAGTAAAGAGCCTCTAAAAAAGAGCTTTTTCCCTGTCCATTGTCACCCACAAAAATATTAATAGGAGAGCTGAAATCCAAAGAGAGACAGTTATAATTTCTAAAGTGAGAAAGCTCCGCTTTTTTAAGAAATATCACAGCTTCATAGGCATTACAAGACAGACATAGCTCTCTTTAGAATTTGCCTGTATCAAACCCGGAGAGCGGCTGTCTTTTAAGCGGATTTTTATTTTCTCCTCATGAATAGAATGTAAAATATCCAAAATATACTTTGAGTTAAATCTAACCTTCAGCTCTTTTCCCTTATAATCACAGGACAGTTTCTCTTCCGCTTCTCCCACTTCAGGATGGGAAAAATCAATAGCCAGCTTGTTTTTTGTAAAAGTAAAATTGACTCCTTTAAATCTGGCGCTGGTTAAAACAGCTATTCTCTTTAAAGCCGATAAAAAATCAGCGGTTGGAATTGTAATTTCCTCTCCTGACTGTTTAGGGAGAAGGCTTTTATAATTGGGATACTGCCCTTCTATCAAACGGATGTTTAGGCTTTGATCTTTAAATTGAGCGAGGAGCCTTGGTTTTTCAATGGAAATTACAATCTCATCTTTTTTTTCCGCTCCTGCCAGCATTTTCTTCAGCTCTTGAAGGCCTTTTCTTGGGATAATAATTCCCTGCTCTAACTCCTCGTTTTTGCCTCCTTTAATATCTATAAAACTCATACGGTGGCCATCGGTAGCCACAAAACGGCATTTGGAGGAAACCTGCTCCAAAAAAACACCTGTCAAATGATAGCGGGATTCGTCTAAAGAAACACAGTAAAGTGTTTTGTCTATAACCTCCAAAATATCTCCAGCTAAAAAAACTTGCTTTTTCTTTTGTTTTAAAACAGGGAAACTTGGGAAATCATCAGGATTTAAACCGTTTATTTTAAACAAGGTGTCAGCTTGTTTTATTTGAGCTTGTTGATTTTTCCCTAAACTCAGCTTAAAAGAATCATTATCCAACTCTCTCACTATTTCAAACATCTTCTTCCCGCTTAAAACAATAGCTCCTTCTTTTTCCACTTGAGCGGAAAGCTGTGATAAAAAACTCAATTCAGAATCAGAGGCATAGATTTGGATTTGATCTTTTTTTTCAGCTTTTATTAAAATATTGGAAAAAATAGGGAGAGTGGAGCGTTTTTCTAATATCCCCTGAATTTGAGATAAAATAGGCAGTATTGTTTCTTTCTCTATTTTTACATTCATAGCTCAACTCCTAAGAAAGAATAATTTAACATTTCTCCACAGGCAATAAATAAAATTCTTTTTAAAAATAAAAAACAAGTAATATTAAAGCTGTGATTTTTATGGAAAAGCCTTTTAACCGCTTTAATAAATAGCTCCTTTTATTCACAGCTATAACAAAAAGAGCCTTAAAACGCAAAGCGTAAAAAAACAGTCCTTAATTTATCCACTGGCTTAACCCCTGTTTTGATAAAAAAGTTCAATAATTCGTGTGGATATCTCTTTGTAAAGATTCTAAAATCCTTTTAAAATCAGGGTCTTCAAGCTTTAACTTTTCCACTTTTTTGATAGAGTTTAAGACAGTGGTGTGATCTTTTTTTCTAAAAGCTATGCTGATGTCCTTTAAAGATTTTTTTAGATACTTTCGTGTTAAATACATAGCGGATTGGCGGGCCTGGACAATGTGCTTTTTTCTGGAGGGAGATTTTAACTCTTCTAAAGACAGATTAAAAGACTGGCTGACTCTTTTTTGAATTTCCTCAGCAGAAAGCTCTTTTTTGGTGTTTTTGAGTGTTTTTTTTATTTCTGAAAAGGAAATCTGCCCTCCGTGAAGCTCTGTCATAATTTTAATTTTGTTTAAAATGCCTTCTATTTCTCGAATAGATTTTTTGCAGGACTGAGCGATGAGCTGCAAGCTTTCTTTGGATAAATATAGATTCTTTTTAATCAGTTTGTCTTTTAAAATGGCCATTCTTGTCTCTTCGTCTGGGTAGGAAATATCCGCCATTAGTCCCCCTTCCAAACGGGTTTTTATTCTTTCCTGCAAAAAAGGAATTTGTTCGGGGCTTTGATCAGAACAGGCGACCACTTGGATTTTTTGGTCATAAAGCTCATTAAAAGTGTGAAAAAACTCTTCTTGAACTTCCTTTCCTCTGGCAATAATTTGGATATCGTCAATAAGCAGCAGGTGGCAGGCCTCTCGGAACTTTTTTCTAAAAGAATTCATTTTTTTGTTTTGGAGGGCTGAAATGTACTCATTTAAAAACCTTTCTGCTGACAGATAGAGAATTTTTTTTTGGGAAAAGTTCTTCTGTGTCTCTTGCCCGATAGCGTTTAAAAGATGCGTTTTTCCTAAACCAGAAGGGCTGTAAATAAACAAAGGATTTAGGTTGTCTTCAGCTATTTTGTTTTTTGTGACCGCTAAACTCGCGGAATAAGCCAGCTCATTATTTTTGCCAACAATAAAATTTTTAAAATTGTATAAAGGATTAAAAAAACTCAGCGGGGGAGCCGGGGATGAAACTGGATTTTTTTCAAAAAAACCTCTTTTTTGATGAGAAAAGGGCAAACAAGGGCTTGTCTCCAAGAAAATTTCACAAGAGCTTCTAAAAAAATGCTCTATATAGCCATGGAAATTTTTTAAAAGATTTTCCTGTAGCCATTTTTTGTGTAATTCTGAGGGAGCTTGAAGGACTAATTTTAGTTTTTGCCCGCTCTTTTCCATTTTTAAAATCTGAACCGGCTCCAGCCAGTGTCTGTAAAGGCTGTATTCCTTTTGCTCTCGCAAAAAATGGGATTTAAAATTCAGCCAAAGCTTATTTTCTCTTGTTTCCAAAAGACCTCCTGTTTTTCAGTTTAAAGATAGGGCATCTTTATATGAATTTAAAGGCTTAACATGGCTTAGGACTTGACGGGAAGAAAAAAATTTGCTTTCATTATGCGTCAAAACAGGAAAAATTATGAAGAGAACTTATCAGCCAAGCCATGTAAAAAGAAAAAGGAGCCATGGTTTTAGGAAAAGAAGCCTAACGCAGGCAGGCAAAAATCTTTTGGCCCGCAGAAGAAGAAAAAAAAGACAGAATTTGGTTGTCTCTGTTGGAAAAAAATAAAGCGCTGTCTGCTTTAAGCGGAAAAAAAGATTTTAATTTTTTAAAGCGGAAAGCTCAGGTCTTTTCTTATCAATGGCTGAAGGTCTTTTTTTTGTGTGAGGAGAAAGGCAAAAGGATAAGTTTGGCTTGGAGCCTGCCTAAAAGTTATGTGGCTCAATCGGTTTTAAGAAACCGTTTTAAAAGATGGGGAAGAGAGGCTTTAAGGAAAAGCGCGTTTAGAGGCAAGATATTTGTTGTTTTTTTAAGAAGAGATAAAAGCTTCTATAAAAATATGAGGAGAAAGGACTTTGACAGTGTTTTTAAGGCATTTTTGGAAAGCTTGGGTAAAGGGGCTTAAGCGAGTCCCTGTTCCGCTTTTTTGTTTTTTTATTTCTTTTTATAGAGCTTTTTTTTCCGCCAGCTTGATGATGGGGGGATCCTGTCGCTTTTATCCTTCTTGTAGCGATTATGGTTTGCTGGTTTATAAGAATTATCCTTTTTTTAAAGCCAGCCGTTTCTTGCTTAAAAGGCTTTTTAGCTGCCATCCTTTTGGGCCTAAACTGCGAGAAGAGCCGGAAATTAAAAATTTCGTTTAATAAGCCATGTCAAAACCAAAAGAAACTTTTTTAGATTCAAAAACTTTATTTGCTCTTGCCTTGCTTTTTCTTGCTTGGTGGGGCTGGGATTTTTACATGAAAAAAAAATATCCCGAGCGGTTTAAAAAAGCCAGCCCATCTGTTGTAAAGACAGAGTTTGAGCCAGAGAAACCTTTAGAAAAAAGAGCGCGAAACCCTCTTCCACCGGATAAAAAGCGCCCAGAAAAAGAGTTTTGGTTTAAAGGGGATAAAATGGAAATTTTGTTTTCTTCCAGAGGGCTTGGAATAAAGAGAATAAAGCTCAAGAATTATTTTGATAGAAAACAAGAGCCTGTTCAATTTATCCCGGAAGAATCGGCTTTGTTCTCAACCGCTTTTTTTGATCAGGAAGTTCCTTTTAATATTGAGAGGAGGGGAAATCATTTTATAGGCCTCTTTTCTTCAGCCCATGGCCGGATTAAAAAAAGAATTGAAATCCTGGAGAAGGACTTTGCCTTAAAAGTTCAAACAGAGGTGATTCCCTCTCAAGAAAAAGGGTTTGATGGGCTGAGCCTTTCTTTTTCTCACCCTCTTTCTCAAGAGAAATCCTCTGGATTTTTGAAGATGTTTTTTATTTATGGAATGGATGTTTTAAAAGCTTTTCTGCTCTATGAAGGAAAAGAAAGCAAGAGATTGTTAGGAAAAGATCTTCTGTCTTGCCAGAGCTTTCGGCAAGGCTTTTGTGAAAGCTTTTCTCAGCGCGAAAAAACTCAGCAGGAGATTCCCATATATAGAAATGCGGAGTTAGTTGCTTTGGGGGGAAAGTACTTTGGAAAGGCTTTTATCAATAAGTCTTCTCTCCTTCCTTCGGTTCAGCTGAGTAAAGAAAACCGCCGGGCCAAAGTTTTTATAAAATATGACTTTCTGCACTCTAAAAAGCAAAACCTGGAATATACAATATTTCTAGGGCCAAAAGCGCTTAAGAGCCTTGAAGGTTTGGGCGGAGGATTGAGACAGTGGCTGGATTTTGGCTTTTTTAGCTGGATGGCCAGGCCTCTTCTGCTTTTTTTGATGGAGCTTTATGCGCTCTGTCATAACTGGGGCTTGGCGATAATCCTTTTAACCTTTGTTATAAGATTGGCCTTGTTGCCTATAAATATCAAGTCTTATAAGTCTATGAAAATCATGCAAAAACTTCAGCCGGAAATGAAAAAAATCAGAGAGACTTACAAATCCGATCCTAAGAAAATGAATCAAGAGGTGATGGCTTTAATGAAAAAGAGCAAAGCCAATCCTTTAGGGGGCTGTTTGCCCATGTTTATCCAGCTTCCCGTCTTTTTTGCTCTTTACAGGGTTTTAGGGGAAAGCATTGAGCTTTATCAATCTCCTTTTATTTTATGGATTAAGGATTTAAGCCTAAAAGACCCTTATTTTGTCTTTCCGATTTTAGGGGGCTTGGTTTTATTTGCTCAACAAAGCCTAACACCTATGAATTTGCCTAAAGAGCAGGCTCGCCTTATAAAAATGATGCCTTTAGTTTTTTCTGTTTTTATGTTAAACCTTCCCAGCGGTTTAACGATTTATATTTTTGTAAGCGGGCTTTTTGGATTGGTGCAACAGCTTTTTTTTGTTAAACTGAGTCCATCTAAAAAGTCAGAGGAGGAAAAATGTTGAATTTGTTTGGCGGAAAAAAAAGCTCTTGCCAAGAGCTTGTTACTGAAGTTTTGTCAGAACTCTTAGAGGGAGGACAGCTTTTGCTCTCTTTTCAAGTGGAGCAAAAAGAGGGAAATTTGAGTGTTGATATTTTTGGGGAAGACGAGGGTCTTTTAAAGACAAAAAGAGGAAAACTTCTTTTGGCTCTTCAAACTTATCTTTTACAGGTTGTGTATAAAAACTTTCCCAAAGAAAAAATAAAAATTTCTTTGGATTCCAATGGTTTTTGGAAGGAGCAGGAGGAAAAACTGCTCTCTTTGGCCGATCATCTGATAGATAAAGCTTTGGCCAGCAATAAGCCCGTGGTTTTTAAGCAAGCGCTTTCTCCCTATCAAAGACGCTTGATTCATGAAAAGGTGTCTGGAAACACCGGCGTTAGAAGCCAGTCTTTTGGCTCAGGAGTTTATAAAAGCTTAAAGCTGATACCGGACACTTTTAGAAGCGATAAGGAATGAAGGGCGGAACCATAACCGCTCTTTGCACCCCCCAGGGGAAGGGAGCGCTTTCGCTTCTTAGAATAAGCGGCTCTAAAGCTCTTGAGATCACAAAACAGTTGGCTCCTTTTTTGCCAGTTAAGCCAGAGAGCCACAGAGTTTATTTTGGAACATTAAAGGATAAAAAGAAAGAGCTGGATCAGGTTTTAATCACTTATTTTGAAAAAGGAAGGTCTTTTACCGGTGAGGAGAGTTTGGAAATCTCTTGTCATGGCGGAGAGATTTACACGGAGATTTTAAAAGCTTTATGGGAAAGAGGGGCCCGGCCGGCAGAAAAAGGAGAATTTTCTTTTCAAGCTTTTTCCAATGGAAAAATGGATTTGGTTCAGGTGGAGGCTCTTGGACAGCTGATAGAAGCTGAGAGTTCACCGGCGCGGAGCCAAGCGCTTTTTCAGCTGAAGGGGAATCTGTCTCAAAAATTTTTAGAGTTAGAAAAAAAATGGCTTTTTTTACTGAGCTATGTAGAGGCGGATATTGATTTTTCTTTGGAGGGCTTGAGCTTACTGGGGGAGGGCCAGATTCAAGAAAAAATTAAAGTTTTGAAAAAAGAGCTGGAAGAGTTAATTTCCCGCTACAGACCTTTTGAAAAACTGCAAGAAGGCTTGACTTTTGGAATTTTTGGCCGAGCCAATGTGGGAAAGTCCTCTCTTTTTAATGCTCTTTTGGGAGAGGAGAAGGCTATCATCTCCAGAGAGGAGGGGACAACAAGGGATGTGGTGGAAGGACGGGTTTTAAACCCGCAAGGACTGAATGTTTTGTTAAAAGACTGCGCGGGCTTTCGGGAAAGTCGGAGTGAGGGAGAAAGGAAAGGACAGGAAAAATCTCGGGAAATTTTTAAAGAATGTGATTACCGTCTTTTGCTTTTGGATTCGGCTGGGCTGGATTTAGAAGAAGAGCTTTTTCAAGAGCCGGAAAAAACATGGCTGGTCTTTACAAAAAGCGATTTGTTGGAAATGAAAGGCTCTACTTTTAAAAAAAGCTTTTTGAAAAAAAATCAGAGAAAAGAGCTTTTTTCTAATAAGACAGAGCTGGTAAAGGCCTTAAAAGAGCGATATAAAAACTTAAAACTCCCTGAAAAAACTCTTCTTGTAAGCGCGGTTTCTGGTGAGGGGATTTCAGAACTGAGAAAAGACATACTGGCTTGCGGGGCTTTGCAAAGCGAGGACTTTTTAATCAGCAACAGCCGGCACTATAAAGCCTTAAGCAAAATGAAAGAGGCTTTAGGGAATTGTGAGAAAATAAAATCAGAAAGAGATATTATGGCTTTGGAGCTAAGACAGGGGCTTTTAGCTCTCTATGAGATTTTAGGAAAGCAGATTGAAGATAAAGTGTTGGATCAGATTTTCAAACAATTTTGCATTGGAAAATAGTCGGCGCTGAAAAAGCCTTAAACTATTGAACAATAAAACGGATTTTTTAGAGGATTTTAATAAATTGAAAAACTCTTTCATTCAAAAGTTTGAAGACAAAAGGCTTAAAAGCTCGGACATGCGTTTTGCCACAAAGCGCCCTGTGGTCGCATTGTGGTCAAAGCCTGCCCTCGTGCAAACGGGGGCCGAACTCGTTTTAAGCCTTTTGTCTTCAAACTTTTGAATCAATAGAAGCTTTTTTAAATGAAATGGGAATATAAAAAAGCGCCTCAATGGCTTTGGATTTAAGCCCTTGTTTTAAATTCTTTAGTTGGCTAGTTTTGTGTCAGTGAGAAGAGCTGGAAAAGAGGGATTCTTTTTAACAAAGAATCCCTTTGGCTTAACTTTTAGAATTTGTAATTGAGAGATAGGCCGTAGTGAAATTTGTTGCTGGGATCATAAAAGGCGAGAGGCTTTATTTGAAAAGAACTCTCTTTTACAATTTTGTAGTGGGAGGGAAGAAACCAAGCGTCTATCATTTCCCAGATTCTAATGCCGGCGCCAACAATCAAAGCTCCCATAAAGGCATAGTCAGCTCCGGAAAGAGAGGTATTTTCAGGGTTTTCTAAAGCCGATTTAGTCAGAGAAGAAAAAAGTCCAATAACCCCTATTGCGCTTAAAGCTCCTCCCGCGGTAAATATCCAGCCTCTTTCACTGTATCGGCCTTGAACGGCGTGTCCAATTCCCCAGCCAAGGAAAATAGAAGCTACCCCCCCCCCAATGTATCGGCCCTGTGAAATAGTTTTGGATTCTCCATAAACCAAGGGGAATCTTTCTTCCGTTTCAATGGAAAGATTTTCCGTTGATCCCGATAAATCTTTCGTTGGCTCGGAAAAAGTTTGAAAGCTTAAAGCAAACAGCGCCACTGGCAGTAAAAATTTTGTTTTCATATCATCTCCTTTGTTATTTTTTTGAAGCTTAAAAGAAAAAATTGTTTTTGTCATGCTTTTTTTCCTGAGTTCGTCCGTTGATCAGTTCTAAAGTCTAAGAGAGTTGATTTTATT
>JAPPIY010000113.1 GCA_026914095.1 Oligoflexia bacterium | reverse complement strand
CTGCCCCCCCCCTATAAAATGAGGCTTACTAACCTATTGGGAGGACTTATGAAAAAGTTGTTAGCTTGTAGTTTGTTATTCTTAACTTTAACTTCCTGTGATTCTGATAATAATGAAAGTGCCTCTTCAGCATCAGGGGAGCAGGAACAGTTAAAAAATAAAATAAACCAAACCCAAGAGAAAGTGACTCAAGCCAAAAAAGAAGTAGAAAAAGAAGAAGAAAGATTAAAACAAGATCCTTCTAACGAGCAAATTAAAAAAGAGTTACAGCAAGCCAAGCAAGCTTTGCTTGAAACAGAACAGAAGTTACAAACAGCTAAGCAAGCTTTAGAGGAAACTAAAAAACCTGTAGTATGCGCAAGACAAGTCACAGAATCTGAATATCCCTGTTCCGCGGTATGCACAGATATAAATAAAGTCCATGAATTTTTTCAAAGATACTTTTATTGTATGGAATCAAATAATTATGAGCACAATCAAAAAGCGAAAAGCTGTCGGGATACTTATGAAAAACTGTTCAGGACAGCAAGTTCCAGAACAAACAGATTTTACCTGTTAAATGATCTTATTAGTTCTTCACACGCTACAAATATGGGTTTTGCTTCCACTGTTCTGAATTATACGCAAACATATCACAATGCACCAAATACTTTTAGATATGTAGCAAAAGAAGGTTTAGGCAGTGTATTTTCTAATGACACTAATACAAGAAAGTTATGTTCTGACTGGGACACATCTTCTGTTGATGGAGAGATGTTTTTTAAATGCGCAAAAAAGATCATGCAGTATTATGTAAATGAAAACAAGAAAAAGCTAAAGTGCTGGCTTTATTGAGGAGCTTATCCTTCACTCTCTCAAAGAAAGTAACATTTTCATCTAAAAGATTTTAACTCAATCAAAATTGAAATAGCTGTCGATGAAAAAATTTATTCTATTGTTTCAACTGTGATTTTTGTTTAAAAGTCTGCAAATAAACTTGCAAAAATGAGTTCGGCCCCTGTCTGCACAGAGACAGGTTTTGACTTGACCACACAGCGACTGAAAGTCGCTGTGTGGCAAAAAGTAGGACTGAATTTTGCAAGTTGATTTGCAGACTTTTGAAATCTTTTCGACTCTCTTACAAATATCCCTTTAAAATCATCATAATTTCAACAGATTAAGATTTATTACGGAGTTAGTTTTGTAGCAGTAATTATTTTAAATAATTCAAACGCTACATCTTTTTCATAGCCTTGTTTATGAAATATTTGCTCTAAATATATAGAAAACGGCGCCTTTCCTCCTCGGACAGATGAACCTCCCAAGATAAATATCCTAAATTCTCCTTTTTCCTTTACTTTGGCAGGAACAGGCCCTCTATAATCTCTATCTTTTTTAAACATAATATAAGGATAAGGCTTATAGTGGGAGCTAGTAAAATAGTTGCCTGGTTTATCAAAGACAAATTTTTCATGAATAAAATGAGCTATTACAAAAACGAGAGTGAAAGCAACTGACCAATAAAGAAAAGAAGTTTTTTGAAACAGCCTCATAACTCAGATGATTGCGCTAAATCTCTCAAAAAGATATTCTAACTAAAGTCTGCTGTCAATAATTTTTTCTCTATTCAAACCAGGGTTTTATCTTTTTTGACAAAATTTATACGATCCAAAAAATTCAGAAGGGCTAGTTAAAACTGATCTCTCAGTTTACGGATTTTTGCAAATTCAGACACTGTCTTTGCTCTAAAAAACGGATTCGTTAAAAGCTCTTCTTTTAAATAAAAAGGAACGGTGGCTTTTCCCTGCTTTCTCAAATGAGATATTTTTTTAAAGCGGGCTTTTAACTCCTTATTGTGAGGCTGAACCGATAAAGCAAATTGAGCGTTTTTCAAACTATATTCATGAGCGCAATAAATTAAACTGTCTTCCGGCAGTTTTTTAATTTTACCCAGGCTGTCAAACATCTGTTCAGGGCTTCCCTCAAAAAGCCTTCCACAGCCCATAGCAAAGACAGTGTCTCCGCAAAATAAAATTTTATTTTCTTTATTCCAAAAAGCAATATGACCTAGAGTGTGACTGGGAACATATAAAACCTCAAAACAAAGAGAGCCTACAAAAACAAACTCTCCTTCTTTAAGGCCAACATCTATCCCTGGGATTCGTTCCGCATCTTCCTTGAAACCATAAATAGGACATCCCCACTCCCGCTTGAGTTTTAAATTCCCTCCGGTGTGATCCCAATGATGATGAGTGCTTAAAATGCAATCTAATTTTAAGTTATTCTTTTTTAAAAAATTTTGAACAGCATCAAAACCCCCCGGATCAATAACCGCAGTTTTATTTTCCTGATTGTCTTTAAGAACATAAACATAATTATCTTCCCAAAGCGGAATCTGATAGATTTTAAAAGGTTGGCTCATATTGCTTTGCTCTATCCAGTCAGTCATTTAAAAAAATGATATATTTTTGAATTGACTGCTATGAATTGTGGGAGCAATATAGCTCTCAATATGATCAATAATTATTTTATTTCTTTCTTTTTGAAAAGGAAATAGCCTGTTTTTTTGTGTAAAAGAATCTGTCAAATCACGAATCAAAGCTACTTGAAATCCTTTCTTTTTTAAGTTTCTCATACCAAATGGCTGAGATACAACACATCCATTAGAATGCGCTCCAGCATATAAAACAAGATTCACTCTTTTATTCATAAGAATATTTATTATGTCAGTTGCATTATCACTAATCAAATCATTCTCTTTAATTTTTAAAAATTGACTTTGTTTTGTCCAAGGATCTGTACCAAGATTCCGTCCTTTATCTTCACAACCTATCTTTAAAGGCATGTTAGGTTCATCTTTAAATATGTAAAACCAATCAAGCTTTTCCTGAAACAGCCGTTTGAATTTTTTAACCCTTTTGTAATTAGCGGTATCGGCGTAGAATTGTGTTGTGCCAGAAGGGGCAAAAAATACTTGAACTCCCTTATCTCTCAATAAGGATAAGAATGGATCTATTTTTTTCGCTAAGAGAACTGCCATCTTTTCAGAAGGAAGACACCAATGTTTATCCCACATATCAACAACAATAATGGCAGTTTTACTAGGATTCCATTTTAACCTTTTGTCATAGCGCTTTTCCTCTTTTTTAAAACGATATTTCACATACTTTCTTTGTGTTATACACCCCATTAAAGAACACATCATAACTGACAAAACTAACAGTAAAAAAACATTAAATTTATTTGAGAAGAAAAACTGGGAGAGGGAGGAGGGTAATACTTTTTGAAAAACTCTCCTGATAAAAAATCGTTTAGAATGAGCTTGGATTTGAGATACAGAACGACTGAAATAACCTGCGGCAAAACACAAAACTGAATTTTGAATGGTTTTCTTCAAGGTTTTGAGCTGTTGAGCCATTTTAAGTGTTTTTCTCTTTAAAAACAGAAATGTAGGTCATTTCATTCTATCTACAGCTTTTTCAACTCTAATTCAATTAAGAAACAGTATCAAGTTCAGACTTTTCCTTAATGTAAGCCTTAAATAAGGGCGCGAATACCTTTTGAAAAAAGCTTTTTTGTCCGAAAATAACAAATAAGGAAGTGCTGACGATAGAAATTAAAATAATATAAAAAATTAAATTTTGTATAAACTCTCCGTATTGGTAGCCTTTTTGCAGGGGCAAAGTTGCCAAAACAGCGCAAGCTAGCCCCCTAGGCCCCATTCCCATAGAGACCAAAGCGTCAAAGTAAGGAAATTTTTTAGCGGAAAACACAAAACGAACGGCCAAATATCTAGTCGCAAATATTAATAAAGTGAGTAGAACAGCTAAAATAAAAATATTCAAAGCGGATAACTGTATCAACATGCCCAAGTAGAGAAAAAAGAAAGTTTTTAACAAAAAAGAAATTTCCTGAAGCAAAGACATTTCTTTTTCTGACACCGGTTTTAAATTCAGCAAACTAGATAGAGAGCTGGGTATTAAATTCAAATTAGCCAAGGTGAAGCCAAAAGCCAAAATCCCTATGGGGCCGTTCAAATCAAACAATTCAATACAGCCATAAGTGAGAAGTGACCAAGCCTCTGTGGCAAAAGGCATATTAAATAATTTTAAAAACAGTTTTCTGAAAAAAGCCCATAAAAAAGCGGAGCCAGCTCCCAAACCAATAGAGAGAAAAGGCTTTGTTCCAAAACCAAGAAGAAAGGCTGAGGCGTTATAATTCTTGCTTAAGACACTGTCCAGAACAGCTAAAAAGGCAATAATGGCCAGCACATCCGTGAAAGCTGATTCCAAAGAAAGAAGAGTTTTTGTCTCCTCCTTCAAACTTAAAGGCTTTATCATGGGAAAAACAATGGCGGAAGAAGTGCTTCCTATCCCTAAACCAATCAATAAAGCTGTAGAAAAAGGAAAAAAAGGAGTTAATAATAAGGCGGTTAAACCGGCAATCAATACAAAAGACAAAAGAGATAAAAGAAGAGCAGGCAAACTGGATTTTAACATAGAGGAGGCGTTTAAGTTTAGACCCCCCTCATATAAAATAATAATCAAAGTGACTGTGGCTAAGACCGTTCCCACTTGTCCCAAATGTTGATAAGTGACGATATTTAACATAGAAGGGCCAATAATAAAACCCGCCACAATTAAAATTAAAAGATCCGGTATTTTTGTTTTTACAAAAAACCATTGTAAGAAATGGCCGATAAAAAATAAACCAGCTAAACCTAAAATAACTATTTCCATAAAAGACTTTCCTCAATTATAGCATTTTGTTTGAACTTTTAAGTTTTTTCCAGAAATTTCTGTCCCTGCCCCCGTTTCCACGAAGGTAAGCTCCTCGCTTTCGCGGGGACAGGTTTTGTGAGGGTTTTGTTCTCCTGAGAAAAACAGAATAAGTGGGGATAAAATTTCAAACAGGCTCAGCATAATTATTATTTTATGCTGTAAAAAAAATAAAAAGCAACCGGGAATCCCATTTTACTTTAAATAAGTGGAGCGGGAAAGGTTTTCTTCAAACTTTTCAATCAGCAAGCCCGCCTCTTGTCTGGTAAGGTGTCCTTTCATAATACTTTGTTCTGTGATGTTGTGCAGATTTCCTATAATTTGCTTTCTATGAAACTCAACATACTCTAACACTTCAGAAATAGAATCCGCCTCCACACGATGCTCTATAATGTATCTGTTATCGTCTTTCACCCGAATATGAACAGCATCAGTATCACCAAACAGATTATGCAAATCCCCTAAAATTTCTTGATAGGCCCCTGTTAAAAAAATACCCATTAAGTAAGGCTCCTTTTCTTTAAGTTTATGAACCGGCATGAAAGATTCAATTTCCCAACTGCTGTAATCCACTATCTTTGAAATTTGTCCATCGGAATCACAAGTTAAGTCCACTAAATAAGCCTGCTTAGTGGGTTTTTCTTTTAAGCGATGAATGGGTAAAATGGGAAAAATATAAGACAAAGCCCAAGAATCCGGCAAACTTTGAAAAATAGAGAAATTGCAAAAATAAGTGTCTGTCAATTGTTTTTTCAAAGTAAGAAAAATATCTTCATAATCTTCTTTGTTCTCTGTTAATTCTTTTAGTTTTTTAACACTTGTCCAATAAATTTTTTCTGCTATAGCCATCTCTTTTAAAGACAACATGCCGTAAACAAAAGTGTCGTAGATTTGTTTTTTCTTTTCTACTAAGTCATTAAAAGATTCATTATAGGAAATTTTAGGAATATTTTTGTAAACATCATACATTTCCTTTAAAAAGCTGGAGCTGTTTTTATCAATTTTAATTTTTTCATCTGTTATAATAGAATTTTTATCTAAAACATTAAAAACCAGCATAGAGCTTTGAGCTACTAAAAAGCGTCCTGATTCAGAGATGATATGAGGCTGTGGAATCTGCTTTTTTTCACAAAGAGACTGCAAAGCAAAAACAATGTCATTGGCATACTCTTGAATATCATAGTCCGTAGAGCTTCTAGTAGCTCCTGAACCATCATAATTGATTCCCAATCCACCCCCCACATCCACATATTGAATCGGACATTTCATCAAATAAAGCTCTGACACAAGCATCGCGCACTCTTTAATAGCCGATTTGATGGGTTGAATGGACGGCACCTGAGAGCCAATATGAAAATGCACCATCTTAACACAGTCTAAAAAGCCTTTCTGCTTGACTTTCTCAACAGAAGAAACCAATTGTTGAGAAGTCAAACCAAATTTAGAATATTCTCCAGAGCTTTTTCCCCAAAAACCTTTGGACTGAGTGTTCAGCTTTAAACGAAAGCCTATCTGTGGTTTTAATTTTAACTGTTGAGACATCTCTAAAATAAGGTCTAGCTCTTTTTGCCTCTCCACCACAAGAAAAATATTCCGCCCCGCTTTTTGTGAGAGCAAAGCCATTTCAATATAGGATTTATCTTTAAAGCCGTTACAAATAATTAAAGCTTGAGGGTTATCCATACAAGACAAAGCTATCAACAGCTCCGGTTTGCTTCCCGCTTCCAAACCAAAGTTTAAATTCCTCCCAGCTTGAACAATGTCTTCTATCACATGTCTTTGCTGATTCACTTTAATTGGGAACACTCCATAGTATTTTCCTTTGTAATCCTGATCTTGAATAGCTTTATCAAAACAACTGCAAATCTTTTGCATTTGAGCCTGAATAATATCGGGAAATCTTAAAAGCAGGGGCAAACGGATGGATCGCTCCTGAAAAGAGCTGACCATTTCATAAAGATCAATAGCAGAAAAATCTTTGCCATGGGGATGCACTTGGACATGGCCTTTGCTGTTGATGCTAAAATACTCATCCCCCCAAAAATCCATTCCATAAAGAGTGGAGCTTTGAGCGACACTCCAAATTGCGCTGTTTTTTTCCAATTCTTTTGTATTCATTAGCGCCCTCAATCCTCTCTTCTCAGAGTTCTTTAATATTTTTCTATTTTATTTCCCTTCTATATGTCCTATTTAAAATGTTTCTTAATTGCTGTTTTGTCATTTAAAATAGTATCTGAGACCTATTTATTCTCAATAAATACTCTGCAATCACTCACAAGTGAATGTAATATAAATTCGCTCTCTTACGATATCTTGTTCTGTCTGCGAACCGCTGGAAGATAAAATAGACTGTGAGATCATTTGAGCCGATTTTTCGTAAAACCTATCATTCGCTGTCACAGATTCCCGATAAGTTGGATTAGGATTGTCCTCATGGGAGCTAAAATGAGTTTGACGGCCTATCACTTCCTCTGCTTTTTGTTCTGAAATAATTTTTACCTTTTTAGGATCACAAAAAGAATGCATTTTTATTTTAGCATTTTGTTTTCTTTGTTGAACTGCCGAGCTGTCAAATAAATTCGGTCTGGGATCGTAATAAACCACTCCTTGTTTTTGAGGCTGATACAATTTTTTCTGCCAGTGAGCCTGAGTGCTCACACAAGACTGAAAGATAAAAACAATAAACAATAAACCTGCCATTTTTATAAATAAATTAGAAAACATATCTCCTCCTTTTTTTGTTAAATATACTGAATCCCGTTTGAAATTTCTGACTTGAATTAGATTCCTGCTTTCGCAGAAGTTCAGCCTTCTGGGAGAAAGTTGAACAAGAAATCGGGAAAAATCAAACAGAATCAGTATAACTTATTGCTAATATAAACATAAAAAACAAAATATTCAAATAAAAAATAAATTCAAATGGATATTATATACCGATCTTGTTTAGGTTTTCCAGTCTGACCCCATTCCCACAAAAGCATGCCCTCGCGAAAGCAGGGTTGGAAATCTCTAACTAAAACCGGAAAACTCAAACCTAATCACTATATATTGATCCTGTTTGAGTTTTCCTCCCTTTTGTCACTCCCGCGAAAGCGGAAGTCTATTTGGAACCTGAAAATTCAAACAAGATCAGGACATACTTGACTTTCCATAAAGACTTTCAAATTAAGAAGATAAGAAATCTAAGTATATTTATCCGCTCTGGTTTGAATTTTGGGGAATTATAAACTTAACTTTGCATTGTCCCTTTATTTATTCCGTTTTTTAAGGCTTTTTCTATTTCTTTTTTTGGTTTTAATTTTATCCTTACTTATTTCCTCTCAAAACTCTTTTGTTTCCTTAGTTTGAAGGCTCTTTATGCAAAGTCAGTCTATAATTCCCGAATTTTGAAGTGTTTTAAAGATTCTCGCTCTTGTTTTCACGAGAACAAGCTTCCATGAGGGCGTGCTTCCCGCTTTCGCGAGGACAAGTTTTGCGGTAGTTCCGTCTTCCGGAAGAAGACGGAATAAGTCATCTAAATTTTCAACCCCGACCAGTATATAAAGTTTAATTTCCTGCAAATTTCCCTCACACAAATCAATACAATTTCAAGTGATTTCAAACACTTAAGACTTTTTCAAAACTGACTGTATAAAGGTTTTTAAACCTCAGCCGTATCGTAGAATTATTTTTTTCTAAAGTTTTTTAATCAACTAACCGATATATTTATTGAGTGTCAATATTAAATGAATGGAGGTTTATGATGAAATTATTTCACTTTCGTGGAGTGACAGAAGGAAGGAAATGCAAACAAGATTTAGTAGTTAAGTCTCCCCCTCCCCCCGTTTTTATTTTTTGGTTTTATAAAAAAATGCTTTAAACAGCGTTGTTCGCTCTTCTAACTGCAAAAGGCTCTGTGGTAGCAAAAGCTTCTTTGGAAGTTCAGATGCGTGAATGTAAGTTAAGTATAGAAAGAGTGAGAATAAAAAGAAATAGAGGCGAGCTTTTGGCTGAGGGTGTATCTTTGGCTAACATAGAATGTTACTCTCACACATTGGATGAGAGGACTCAAGTCAATTCTTGGTTTATTGAAAGAGCTGGAGGAAAGTGTTATGATAAAACATCTGGAAATAAGCCAGCGAGATCTGACAGTATAGGGTCTGAAGGTCGGACACCGCCAAGCTCCACTGCTGAAAAAGAATCCGCTTTAAAAACTTGCCAAACAAATCTGAGCTCGTTGAAGAAAGAGTTATCGTTAAAATACAGTATGCGTAACTGCAAATTAAAAACAGAGTTGGCGAAAATACAAATAAATAAGGAAAAACTTCTGATTTCAGGAGTACCCTTGGCTAATATAGAGTGTTACTTTCGCACATTGGATGAGAGGGTTCAAGTGAAGTCCTGGTTTATTGAAAGAGCAGAGGGAATTTGTTATGATAAGACAGCTGAAAATAAGCCGGCCAGATCTGACAGTATAGGGTCTGAAGGCCAAAAACCTTTAGGCTCCATTGCTGAAAAAGAATCCACTTTAAAGACCTGCCAAGCAAATCTGAAATCAATGAGGAAAGAGGCAGGGTTGGGCTTGAATCGTAAGATGGCTCATTGTAAATCTCAAATAGAACATAAGAGAATAAAACTAAATAAGTTGCTTCTTACGCGTGCCGGTGTATATGCTGGCAATATAGAGTGTTACTCTCACACACCGGAAGAGAGGAAGAGGACTAATGTTAAGTCTTGGTTTATTGAAAGAGCTGGAGGAAAGTGCTATGACAAGAGGGCTGAAAACAAACCGGCGAGATCGGACAGCATAGGGTCCAAGGGACGGAAAATGCCAGAAAACAGGGCTGAAAAGGAAGCGGCTTTAAGAGCTTGCCGGACAAACTCGTCACGCATACACAAGGAATTAGAGCGCTTATCAGCTCTTCCTATTGCAGATCAAAAACTAGAGATAGAGATGGCCAGTTGCAAGCTGGAAATAGAGCAGTTGAGGATAAAAAGAAATAAGCTAAAGCTTTTAAATGCCGGTGTTAATGAAATAGAATGTTATTCTCACCCTTCAGTTTGTATGGTCACTAAAGCTGGACAAATTTGCCGGCCAACGGTTTCCGATCTCAATTTAAAGGTTAAGTCCTGGTTTGTTGAGAGAGCTGGAGGAGTCTGTTATGATAAGTTTGCTGAAAACAAGCCCTCTATGTCAGACAGCATGGGGTCTGAGGGCCGGACACCGCCAAGCTCCTTTGCTGAAAAGAAAGCGGCTTTAGCTACTTGCCAAAAAAATCTAAAACGTTTAAGAGTGGAGTTAGAACAACCAGAGGCTGGCACAACTGGCAAAAAATAAAATACTTAGCCAGTGCTGAAAAAGTTTGTTTTATTGTTGAAACTGTGATTTTTATCAAACGCTTAGAACTTTTTCAGAACCGGCTATATAGTGATCCTGTTTAAAATCTCAGTGTTGCACATTCTTCAAAAACTTATAAATGAAAGGCTTAAAATGAGTTCAGCTTTGACCACTAGGCGACTGAAAGTCGCTTTGTGGCAAAACGCAGGGCTGAGATTTTAAGCCTTTCATTTATAAGTTTTTGAAAAAAGAACCTGAAAGATTTAAAACCAGAATTTTCAAACAGGATAACTATATAACCTATTTCATCTCATGAATCTGCCCTTGATTTAAGCAAAACTTTTGCTGAGCCAATAGCTCTTCTTTTTCATGGGAGACTAAAAGAACAGGAGATTTATCCCTTTGCGTCACTTTTTTAACTAACTCCCTCGCCTTATTTTTGTTGTCAGAATCTAAATAAGAAAAAGGCTCATCTAAAAAGAGAATGGAGTGAGAAACAATTAAAGTTCTGGCTAAAGCCGTTCTTTGTTTTTCCCCTCCTGACAGTTTTTCTATAGAAAGATCCAAACAGTTTGCTAAACCCAAACTTTCAACAACTTCTTCAAAATCTTTTTTCTTGTCCCTGACAGAAAGCTTTTTAGCCTTAACAGCAAATAAAATATTCTCTCTAGCTGTCATCAAAGGGAATAACCGCAAGTCTTGAAAACAAAAACCAATTCCACGGCAAGAAGGCTCAAACTGAGCTAAATTTTTACCTTTAAAATTCCAGTTCAAACAAGGGCAGGGGAGCAATCCGCATAGAACTTTTAACAAAGTGCTTTTTCCGCCTCCTGACTCTCCTGTTAAAACAACAATTCCTTCGTCTAAAAAACTCCATTTTGGAATATTTAGGCTCAATTCTCCTTGTTTATAAAATAAATTTTTAACTATAGACAAAAGTCTCTTTCTCCTATTTATACCGATCGAGTTTGAAATTTCAACATGACTTGTTCCGTCTTCCTCTAGAAGACAGAACTCCCGCGAAAGCGGGAATCTCTTGCTCATGGTTTCCTCTCACCGTTTCAACTTCAGTTATTCCCGCGAAAGCGGGAATCTTCCAAAAAGCTTTAAAATCCAAATCAGATCCTATATAAAAAACTCCTTTTACCATAATTCAAACTCCCGCGCTTTATCAAAAACAAAAACAAAACTCATCCAAAACAAAAACACAAAAAAACTAACACCTAATAAAAGCCAGCTTAATAAAACCGCCTCTCCCAGCCGGTAAGAAGAAAAAAGATCATACACAACTAAAGATAAATTCCAATGACCGCTAGAGACAATCAAGCTGTAAGCAAAGTCGCCACAAGCCCAAAAACTGGCGAGACCTGCGCATAAAAAAAAGAGAGAGCGGTTGTTAGGCCATAAGATCTCTTTGAAAATGAGACCCCAGCCAGCTCCCAAAATCCGAGCTGTCTCCACCTGAAAGCTCATTTTTTCCATAGCTCTTTCTCCACGAAAACGATACAGCCATGGAAACAGCAGTAAAGTCAAACCCAGGGCCCATTTGATCAAAACAAAAGCTTGGCTGTAAAAAGGCAGAATTAAAAAAGCCAAGCCCATAAAACTCACTCCTGGAGGCGTAAAAGAGGCAATCCATTTTCTAGCCTTAACATTTTGATAAGAAAAGCAAAGAGCTGTTAAAAGAAACAAGGTTAGACCACCTACCCCTAAACTTAAGATCACAGAGTTCAACCCTGCCGATAAAATCAAAGAAGAAAGAGACAAAAGCTTTTTAAAAGCCATTTTATCAGAAATAAAAAACAAACCTCCCACAGACAAAACAACAGCGCAAAAAGGTATTATCAAAAAAACTCTCCTAGGTATCAAATAAATTTTTTTATAAGATAAGCTTTTATCATAGGAGGACTCTTGAGAAAAAGCCCTCCAACAGATAAAGAAGATGAAAAAACTTTGGAACAAAATTAAAGCTAAAGCCTGCGGCCATAGACTGGGATTCTTCAAGTTCTCATAAATAAAAAATTCTAAACTGAAAAAAGAAGAGCCTCCCACCAATAAGGGCAAACTGAGGCTGGTAAAAGCGCTTGTAAAAACCAAAATAAAAAGTATTTTTATATCTTTTAACAAGACAGTTTTAATCAAAACTCTAAAAAAATGAAATGGGGAAATTTTATGAACATAAGCCCATTCACTTAAGAAACTGCTGTGTTTTAAAAGAACACGGGTAATAGCTATAGAGCAAAGCCCTGTATAGGTTAATGTTTGGGAAATAATGAGAGCGGTCAAGCCAAAAGGAAAAGCAGACATTAACTCCACCCAATGAACTAAAGACAAGGCTAAAATTAAAGGAGGGACAAGACAGGGGAGCAAAACAACAGCTTCCACAAAAAAATAATATTTCTTGTTTGCTAAAGACAATAAGCCCCGACTGGCTAAAAGCGCTAATAATAAGCTTAAAAAAGCCCCAGCGCCGGCTTGAAAAACAGTCATCAAAAAAATAAAAAAGAATTTAAAATCCTCCAGCCATGGCGCTGATTTTAACTTCACAAGAAAAAACAAAAAGGGAGACACTAAGCTGAAGCAAAGCAAATAAGCGGGGAGAGAAAAGAGGAGTTTTTTTAATGCAGATTCTCTTCCCATAGCTCTAATAAATTTTCTTTGTTTTTTATAAACTCTTCCAGTTTTTTGTAAGACAAAAGCTTTGGTTTCTTTAAATGCGCAGGAAAATCCAAAGAAAGCTGGTTTGAAACAGGAAACATGTAATGTTTCTTTAAAAGAATCTCTTGCGCTCTTTTAGAAAGCAAAAATTCAGCAAATTTTAAAGCTAAATTTTTATTTTTTGAGTTTTGAGAAACAGAGAAGAACTCTAACTGATAGGGGTGGCCCTCTTTAAACTCAGCAAAAAAGTAACTTTGATCTGGCTCTTCTTTCTGATGATACAACAAAGAGCTTAAATAAGACAAAGCCATCTGAGTTTGTCCCCGTTTAAAAAAACCATAAGCCAAAGACCAAGAAAACACAGGCCCATAAACCTGAGTTTTAAGCTCCTTTAAGAATTGGGAGATGGAATCTTTGTCTCCATTAAAAGCCTCATAAATCCAATAATAAAACTGTAAACCCAAAGTGCTGGCTCTGGGTTCAGGAAAAGAGATTCTAGCCTTAAAATTTTTTAAAGATTTTAAACTAGACCTTTTATATTCTGATTTTTTATAGATAAAACCTATAGGAGACCAATCCAATGGAATAAAAAAAGAATTCTTTAAAAAAGGGCTTTCTATAGATAGAAAACTCTTTAAAAACGAAAGGTCTTCCCACAGCCCTTTAGGATCCAAAGGCCAAGTGATTTGATCCCAGCCTATCACCATATCTATTTCAGGCAAAAACACAAATCTTTGCAATAAAGCTGTTGAATCTTCCACTAAAAACCATTGTAACTGGCAGTTGCAAATTCTTTCAAATTCGCTCTGGATCGCTGGGCCTGGACCATACACACCGGCAAAAGAGCTGTAGGTTAATATTTTTAAGCTGGCCCTTTGATGAGATTGAAAATTTATTAAAAAATGAATAAAAAAGCCTGCCAAGAAAACAACTAAAATATAAAATAACCCCTTTTTCATAAATTTGTTTTAAACAAAACTGTCCCTATTGAAAAGAAAAATTTAAAAGCTTTGTGTTATAATTCAAAAAAACTTTGTGTTATAATTCCTAATTTGTATAATACCAAAAATGATGAAGTTGAGCCCTTTTGCCTTTATTTCTGTTTTTGCTATTTCGTTTGTCTGCTTTTTATTAGGCTGGCTATTTGCCGTTTTTGTTTTGCCAGGCCAAAAATTACAGCATTTGGCTGAAACAAAACAAAAAGAGCAAACTTTATCAGCTATCCCTCTTGAAACTCAAACTCAAGACCAGCCTTTTTTAAAAGAAATGACAAATAATGTCCTTATTTTATTTGACCCTTATAAGCTGGACAGTCTGGTCAAAAAAGACACCAAATTAGGAAAAGAATCCAGCTTTTTTAAAAAATCAGCTGGTTCCATTGCTATAAAAAAAGATTCAAAGCCTCATCTCTATAACCTCCAAAAAAAAGCTTTAAAAATAACAGAAGAGTCAGAGTTTTTAGAAGAACCAAGCCCTGCTTTGCCAACCCTCAGTCCAGAACTTCAAGAAATACAAGATGGCTATGATAAAAAAAATAGAGAACAGCTCTTGCTGATTAAAGAAGAACAAAAATTTTTCAAACCCAATGGAAAATTCAGTTTTATGGTGAATGTTTTTTCAGATCAAGAGAAAACTTTTAAATATATCAATCAAATGAAAAAACAATATCCTAAGTGGAGTTTTTTAATAAAAGCCCATAAAGACCATATTAGGGTTTATCTTGGCCCTTTTCCATCCAAACAGCTGGCTGCCGAGTTCAAAAAAACTCTCCCTAATCCCCCTCCTTTTTCTTCTTTAGAATTTTTAGAAGAGGTTTCTTTATAATTGAGCCGGCGCTGAAAAAGTTTGTTTTATACTGATCCTGTTTGATTTTTGAAGTTTTGTCTGGAAATTCCCGCCTCCGCTTTCGCGAGAGCATGCTTGCGCGGGAATGGCAGCTCATCTAGCCCCGAAGTCTGTTTATTTTGAAGAGATTCCCGCTTGCGCGGGAATGACAGTTAGGATAAAAATTCAAAAAACAGGATCGGTATATTATGTCTTTTCCAACAAAATCTCAAACATTAGAGCAATTCTATAAACAGCTTAATGAGAACCAAAGACAAGCTGTCCAAAATTTTAATGGCCCTGTGTTAGTTTTAGCAGGAGCCGGCTCAGGCAAAACTCGGGTGTTAGTGTATCGCATTACAGCTCTCATTTTGCAAGGCCATGCCCGCTTGGAAAACATTTTGGCAGTCACTTTCACCAATAAAGCCGCTAAAGAGATGAAAGAGAGAGTGGCAGAGCTGTTATCTCTCTATTCCCACCCTTACACTTGGACACCCTGGATAGGAACTTTTCACTCAGTGTGCGCGGGGATTTTAAGACAAAATATTCCTCTTTTAAAAAACAGAACAACGGTTACAATTTATGATCAAGGCGATCAATTGAGTTTGATTAAAAAAGTTTTAAAAGATCTGAATATAGATCCTAAAATGAAAGAGCCAAAAAGCATTCGCTCTCAAATCAACTTATGTAAAAGAATGGCTTTAGGGCCAGAAGAGTTGCATCGAATCTCCTATCTATCCTATGACAAACAGTTTGAACTCATTTATCTCACTTATGAAAAAGCCTTAAAAAAAGCAGGGGCCTTTGATTTTGAAAGCCTGCTTTTAGAAACCTACAAACTCATGTTAAAACATCCTGAGTTTTTAAACTCTTTACAAAATCAATTTCGTTATATTTGCGTAGATGAATACCAAGACACCAATCACATCCAATATCTGTTAATAAAAAAGCTGGCTGAAAAACATCAAAACATAACCGTTGTGGGAGATGAAGATCAATCCATTTACAGCTGGAGGGGAGCCGACATGAAAAATATTATGGACTTTGAAAAAGATTTTAAACAATGTAAAACTTTTTTTCTGGAAGAAAACTATCGCTCCAGTAAAAACATTGTGTTAGGCGCTAACGGCTTAATTGCTCACAATAAAATAAGAAAAGGAAAGAGCTTGATTGCTCAAAAATCAGCCGGGCATAAAATTCATATTCGTGAAACCCATAATGACTATGAAGAAGGACAGTTTGTTGCGCAAAGCATCCGCTCTTTTTGCGCCAATGAAGGCGGAAATTGGGGGGATTTTGCTGTTCTTTACAGAACCAATGCCCAATCCCGCATTCTGGAAGATCACTTAAGAGTTTTAAGAGTGCCTTATAAAATTGTCGGAGGCGTCCGGTTTTATGAAAGAAAAGAGATCAAAATAGCCTTGTCTTATCTAAAGTTGATTCTAAACAGTGAAGATGATGTCTCTTTTTTAAATGCGATCAACGAGCCGCGAAGAGGCATTGGCAAAATAGCGATTGATAAATTACAACAACAAGCTTTAAAAACAAAAAAAAGCCTCTATGAATGTTTGAAAGAGTCAGTGAATCAAAAAACCATTAAAGGCAAAGCCCTTAGAGAAGTCATAAAGTTTATTCAAGGAATTGAAGAATTGAAAAATCAAAAAGATAAAATTTCACTGTGCGAACTCTACAGCTTGCTCTTAAATAAAAGCGGTTATTTGGAAAGTTTAGAATTGCAAAATTCAATAGAAGCTCAAAGCCGTATTGAAAACCTGCAAGAGCTGGGAAATGTAATTGAACAAAAAGAAAAACAATTAAACGGAGGCTTTTTAAATTTAGAGAGTTTTTTAGAAGAAATGAGCCTGCTCTCTCAAGAAGACAAAACAAAAGACGGAAAAGATTTTGTAACCCTTATGACGCTTCATAACTCAAAAGGCTTGGAGTTTCACTCTGTGTTTATAACAGGTTTGGAAGAAGGCCTATTTCCCTCTTTTCAAAGTATAGAAGACAACAATTTAGAAGAGGAAAGAAGGCTGGCTTATGTAGGCATGACAAGAGCTAAAGAAAGACTGACGCTGTCTTTTGCTAAAAAACGAAAATTTTGGGGAAGAGAGCAATACAACCCCCTTAGCTCTTTTTTATCTGAAATTTCGCAAGAGCTAATCTTTCAAGAAAGTGTCTCTCTCTATAAAAATCCAGAATTTGAATCGGATTACTAACAAATTATTCCAGACTCTTTTTGTTAAAATTTGGGGAGAATCTTGGAGAGATGGCAGTTTCTTAATAGGAGGCTTTTTTTGTTTAAACTTTTCAATTAAATGACTGAGGCCTTCACATAGATAAATGCAATTGAATGGACTATGACTAGAAGCGTCATAACCCCCTGCTCTTTTTGTGAAGTTTTGATCATTGAAACAGAAATTTTTAAACTAGATCAGTATAAACTACTCTTTTATCTGTTGATTTAAGCTTTTTGATTTTTTAGATATTTTCTGATTGCCTTTATAAGGCTTGGAAATAAATTTGCTATATATTCAGTGAAGGCATGTAAAAAACTTTCAAGAATAATATGCAGGTTTGTCATAACTTTTTTAC